>CALKHD010000025.1 GCA_938092195.1 uncultured Flavobacteriales bacterium
AAGGACGACAAGACCTACCCTTCCATCGTCATTCGAAAAGAAAGGTTCCCCCGGGTACACGCCACGAGAAACGTCATCAAAAACGGCTCTGAGTACTTTGGGCCATACGCCTCGGTCAAGACCATGCATGCCGTCTTGAACATCGCGCGGAACCTGCATCCAATCAGGAACTGCAAATACGACCTGAGCCAGAAAAACATTGACGCCGGCAAGTTCAGGACCTGCCTGGAATATGACATGGGCAATTGCAAAGCGCCTTGTGTAGGCAAGCAGTCCCTTGAAGATTATGACGCCGGTGTCGAGGCCATCCGTGAAATCCTGAGAGGCAACATCAAAAACTTGATTCGCACCGCGGATCAGGCCATGAAAGAAGCCTCATCCAAGTTTGAGTTTGAGGAAGCCGAGACCCACAAGCGCAAAAAACTGGCCCTCGAAAAGTTCCAAGCCAAGAGCACTGTGGTGAACCAAAACATCCACAATGTCGAGGTCTATTCTGTGGTCAGTGATCCATCCGCTGGCTATGTCAACTACATGAAAATCATGGACGGAAGCATCGTCCATGGCCAAACGATCGAGTTGAGAAAGCGCCTGGACGAGTCCGATCAGGAGCTGCTGGAGTATGGCATCTTGGAATTTCGAAATCGATCACAACTGCACAGCGCAGAGGTGTTCACCAACATGGAGGTCCGCCCCATCATTGAGGGCGTCAAATGGCACGTGCCCTTGCGCGGCGACAAAAAACGCCTGATCGAACTGTCCGAGCGCAATGCCAAGTACACCATGCTCGACCGGCGCAAACAGCAGGAGCAAGTGGACCCTGAAGCTGCCCAAATGCGCATCATGGAGACCCTCAAAAAGGACCTCCACCTGAAGGAATTGCCCATCCACATTGAGTGCTTTGACAACTCCAACACCCAAGGCACCAACCCCGCTTCAGCATGCGTGGTGTTCAAACGCGCCAAGCCTGCCAAATCCGACTACCGGAAGTTCAACATCAAGACCGTAGAAGGGCCGGATGATTTTGCGTCCATGGCAGAAGTGGTTCACCGCCGTTACAAAAGACTCGTGGACGAAGGAGAACCCCTTCCACAGCTCATCATTGTGGATGGAGGAAAAGGACAATTGTCGAGCGCCGTGGGTGCCCTTGAAAAGCTCAATTTGATGGGAAAAGTGGCCATCATTGGCATCGCCAAGCGATTGGAAGAACTCTACTTTCCAGGGGACAGCATTCCCCTTCATTTGGACAAAAGGTCGGAGTCTCTCAAGCTGATCCAGCGCATGCGGGATGAGGCCCACCGGTTTTCGCTTGCCCATCACCGCAAGCGCAGAAGCGCTGCCGCATTGCACAGCGCCTTGGATGACATACCTGGCATTGGCCCGGCCACCCGTCAAAAACTCATGGACGCATTTGGAACGGTAGAGGCCATCAAAACCGCCAAAGAAGACGCTTTGCTCAAAATCGTCTCCTTGAAAGTCTCCCAAGCCATCAGGCAATGGGCGTCCGACTCCGCTGTTTAATGGGGGTTGCCAAACGCGGGGTTTTCAAGGAAGTCCGCATCCGTAAGTGTATGCAAAAACGCAACCAGGTCTAGTTTATCCTGTTCCGTCAAGCCCAAGCCGTTCTCCACATTGTATTCCATCATGGGGTCCAGTGAGCTGCTCGAAACAGCCCCGTGATCATAGTGGTCCAAGACTTCTTCCATGCTCGTAAACCGCCCGTCATGCATGTAAGGTGCAGACTCCATGACATTGCGCAGAGAGGGGACTTTAAATCGGCCCCGGTCCGATTCATCTCCCGTCACCAACATGTATCCAATGTCGGCCATTTCTGAATCAGAATCCAGACCGTTGTTGACGAACTGATGGCTCGAAAAGTCCAATCCACTGTGGCAGTGAGCACAATCCGCTCCACTGGTCTCTGGATTGAATGGATCAAACTCATCAAAAAACAGGATTCGTCCGCGCTCCTCACTGGTGCTCAAGGTCCCCTCCCCCAGCAACCAACGGTCATATCGGCTTTGGTTGGACACCATGGTCAACAAGAATTGCTCAAGCGCCTTGGCCATGCCTTCAGCAGACACCTCCTCAGTATCAAACGCCCTCACGAACTGGTCCCTGTACTTCGACAAAGCACCAAGTTTCGCAATCACATCTTCCAACGTAGTGGCCATCTCCAATTCATCCTGAATGGGCAACAACACCTGATCCCGCAAAGTCGCCGCTCTACCGTCCCACAAAAACCCATGGCCGTGTGTGCCATTGTGGTGCACATGCCAAGCCAAATTCGACAAAACCATACTGTGACGCGAACCCTCGAACCCTGCAATCCCGATGCTCAATACACTGGCATCCGAAAAGTTTTGGTGCTGCCGATGACAATCTGCACAAGCCATGGTGTTGTCCCCAGAAAGCCTTTTCTCATGAAACAACATCTGCCCCAAAACGACACCCGCCTCTGTCAAGGGGTTGTCCTCTGGCAAAGTTGGTGTAGGGAAATGACCAGACTCAAGAACATAAGGAGTTGAATCAAAAACCACAGGTTCCGATGTTGAACCTGGCTCTTCAGGGTTGCACCCTGACAGAATCAAAAGCCCCCCAGCCAAAGAAATCAGGCCCCTCATCGCCCACCTTGAATCCATCGCCGGGTCGAGAGTTGATTTGACGTAGAAACCGTCACCAAAAAGGCCCCAGAATGGACATCATAAAAGGCATGTCTTGTGGTGCCTTCGGACAGAGTTACTGTTTGCAGAGGACGACCCAAGATGTCAAGGAGGGAAACTTCTGCCACCTGAGTCAACGGAGCATCAAACCTCAATTCGGCTCCACCATCCCGTGGAAGCACGCTAAACTCAAAAGCCCTCGAGTCCACAGGCTTCACTGAGGATGCCCCGGGAAGTCGGAAAACATCGTCGGCCAAGTTGTAGCACAC
>CALKHD010000026.1 GCA_938092195.1 uncultured Flavobacteriales bacterium
TGGCCGGGGCCAATTCTGAAGATTCTTGCGAACTGGCTGTGGCCGGCTTGAGGTAGCACAGGTTGGGCACCACCGCCTCGTCTGGATCCAACACTTCCATGGTGTAGGTCAAGCTGTTGTTGTCCTCCATCCATTCCGGCCAATCATTGTCCGCATCTACCGTGGCTTCAATGTCCACACTCTCCAACTCGGCCACGGTGTAGTTGCTTGCACTGGCGCATTGAAAGGCTGCGCCCCCGATCCACAGGGTATCCGACAACGACTGCATGGAAGCCACCTCCTGTCCCCCAATGGAAAAGGACACCACCAAGTCCTCGCCGGCATTCACCACAGCCGTGCCTTGGTTCTTCACCAAAGCGCACACCATGAGCGAGTCCCCTGGAAAAGGGTATCGGGGGTAGGTAAAAATTCGGGTCACTTCGAAATCCGGAGCGGGCGTCGAACCCACCACATCAAATTCAACCCCCTCTCCCAGTTCGCCAGAACTTCCTCCAGCGCGGAGCACGTATTGCCCCAGTGCCACTTCGTAACGGCCCAAGCTCTCGCTGTAATAGTACATCTCGTTGGCTCCAATGGTGACCTCCACGGTCACCGTTTCACCGGGTTGCACCTGAACCTTTTCGAAGCCTTTCAGCTCTTTCTCTGGCATCCAAACAGGCGCCCCTTCATTGGTGAGGTAAAACTGCACCACTTCGGCACCGGGCACAGCGCTGGTGTTGGTGACCTGCACTGAAGCGGTGATGGGCTCACCAGCCTCATAGCTGGCCGCGTCCACTTGAAGATTGCTGTACACGAAATCCGCGTAGCTCAAACCAAAACCAAAAGGAAACTGGGGGGTGATGTCCAACGCATCGTAGTACCGGTATCCACCATTGTAATCGTCGGAAAAATCATCGTTCCAAGCAGGCATTTGCGCGTCGTTCACGGGCATGGTCACAGGAAGTTTTCCACTCGGGTTGACATCCCCGTATAAGACATCAGCAATCGCATTGCCCCCTTCCATTCCCGGGTAGAAGGCATATAGGAAACCCTTCATGTGACCCAAAGCATCGGGCACGGCGCAAATGCCTCCACTCTTGATGACCGCAATCAAGTTCGGGTTCACCTCGGCCAACTCCTGGATGAGCAACTGCTGCATACCGGGCAGTTCAACCGAATCATTGGTCCGGTCCACAGGACCGGGCGGGTAATTCTCTCCCTCCTGCGTTTGATCCAAGCCACCCACAAAAATCACAATATCAGAAGCCATGGCCACTTCTCTGGCTGCCGCAAAACCCACCGTGTCTGTGCTGTTGATGTCGCATCCCGGCGCGAACTCAATTTGACTGGCGGGAATTTTATTGAGCAACCCTTGGAGAGGCGTGATGGCATACGGTGGGTCTACCCAGCTGCTGCCAAATCCATCCAGTTGTGCCACCGCTGCACTGGGCCCCACAATGGCCACAGTGGCCGAAGGCGAAATGGGAAGGATGTCGTCTTGGTTCTTCAGGAGGACAATCGCCTCTCGGCCAGCATCTAAGCAAAGGGCCTGGTGCTCTGGGGTATTCGCTCCAGTGATGGGGTTGCTGGCCGGGATGTTGTCCATCATCCCATTCAAGTACTTCACCCGCAACACCCGCCGCACAGCACGGTCCAGATCCTCGTCGGTGATGACTCCATTCTGGTAGTCATTGGTCAATTGCAACTCGTATTCGGAGACATTCACATCCATTTCTAAATCGCAGCCCGCCTTCAAAGCCTTGCTCGCATCCCACACAGATCCCCAGTCCGAGACCACGTAGAATGGAAAACCCCACTTATTCTTCAGGATGCCCGTCAGCAGGTCGCTGTTTTCGGCTGACTTTTCTCCGTTGACCAAATTGTAAGCGTTCATCACAGACATGGCTCCTGCATCTTGCATGACCCTGCGGAAGTTGCAACCGTAGTGCTCCATCAGCTGCCGTTCGGTCAAAACGTGGTTCACAGTATGTCTGAACTCTTGCTTGTTCACAGCGTTGAAGTGCTTGATGGTGGCAATCACCGGGTTTTGTTGAATCCCTTGAACCACCTCCACGTTCATGTGCGCCGTCAAGAAAGGATCTTCTCCACCTGTTTCCGGACTTCTTCCATTCCGAGGATCACGGCACAAGTCAAGCGCTGGCCCCAACTGCTGGTGCTTGTCGTAAGCATGAAACTCCTCGCCCATGGCCACACCCACTTCACGTGCGAGCTGACGGTTCCATGATGCCGCAATGCCAATCCCGACTGGAAACGATGTGGCATCCACCAAGCGAACACCATGCGGGCCATCAGACATGGTGAATCCCGGGATGGGTGGACTGGAATTCCCAGCCGTGGTCCAAAAAGAGTTCCGATGAATCTGAGCGATTTTCTGCTGCCAAGTCATGGCATCGATTTGCTGCTGGATCAAGGCCTCCAATGGATCGACATCCGAGCTGGCCACCACCGCGCAATCTTCACCGAAAGCAGCCAGCAGTATCAACATGTCGGTGACCCCCACAATGCCGTCCGCGTTTTGATCTGGACAATTGGAAACCATCCCTTCAAAAGCACAGGTCCCGTTGTCCCAATCTGCTTGCTGATCAAAATTGATCGCCTCTGAATATGTGCAACCTCCTTCGCCCGAACCTGAGCACAGCTCCGACGGTGAATCCACGTTGGCCAAGGGGTTGTAGTTGGATGAAAACGGATCTGTGCACCCCAAACAGGGAACGCACTCATTAAAACACACCACGTTCAGCGTGGTGCTCGCATTCACCAAACCCCAACGGGTTCCCATCTCAGCGCATGCACCTGTGGGGGACTCCCAAGCCATGCCAACTGGACCCGCAGGTGTGCCGAATCGGTAATTAAAGGTGGCATTCATCGGCACTTCGACGGAGGCCTCCCAAGCTCCCCAAAGGCCCGTCTCCATGGGGTGAACCTCCCCTTCCAATTCCAAAACGGCCTCCATGCTTGGGTCTGGCATGTCCACCAAAAACGTCACCTCAACGGCGTTGTTCTGCAAGGGGACAGCCAAGGCCATCTCCCCGTTCAACAGGATTCCAATCAAGGACAAGGCACAAGCAACACGGAAGGATGCAGGCGTAAATGGCAGATTCAGCATGCCCAAAAATAGAATTTAAAACGCCCCCCTCTTGGCCAACATTACATTCCAGGGTGCAAAGGCTCAATCTCGTCGAGGTTTTGTTCCACATCCACCTTCAAGACGTTGTTGGCCAAACTGAACAAAACGTACTGAGACACCAGCGATATTAAGTCGATGATCTCCGAATCGCTCAGCTCAGGCTTGTACTTGGACCAAGCCGAATCGCCCACATTCCGGTGCAGCACCATTTCGTCGGTCAAAGCCAACAAAGCGGTTTCGCGGTCGCTGAAAACCGGACCCAAGGGCTGTTCCCTCACCGCATCGAGCTCTGCTTGGGTTACCCCAAACTCCTCGGCGACAGGCACATGGTGCTTCCAGACATAGTTGCAGTCGTAGTGCAATGCCATGCGAAGGATGACCAATTCCTGCTCACGGACGGTAAAGCCCATGTCCAATTTGGAGGAGACCCAATGGTCCAAGAAAGCCCCGAGGGTGCTCGGGTTGTGCATCAACATGCCCAGCACATGACGGGGTGCATAGCGGCCCTTGAGTCCATCGCCGGGAATCCGTTGCAAGGTCTCCAGCCACTCCGGGCGCATGTCGTCTACATTCTTCGGTTCCAGTCTCATGGCCTTGTTTTTTCTCAAGCGGCAGGTACAGCGTGCAGTCAGAACCCGCAGAGAAAATACCCCAAGAGCATGCCCACGTGAAGACACAGGACGACGACCATGGTTTGGGTGCGTCTGCCGTTCATTCCCAATGATAAGACGCCTGCCTCTGCCCCCAACAAAAGCCCCGTGGTCAGCACGACATCA
>CALKHD010000027.1 GCA_938092195.1 uncultured Flavobacteriales bacterium
TGTTTTGGAACGGCTGAACGCCAATGGGGTCGAATTCACCACGGTGCCGAAAGACACAAGCCTGGTCGCAGAGGTGGCTCACATCTTGGACCACAAGGCCTCTACTCGGCCATATGAAGGCCACCACTACAGAACAGTCAACAAGGTGAAACGCACCATGGAACAGGTGCAACTGTTCGCTGGTGACGTGGTCATCCCGTTGGACCAACCGTGCGCCCGCTATTTGATTGAAACCTTGAGTCCAGAGGGGGTGGATTCCTTCATGGCGTGGAATTTCTTCGACAGTGCCCTCCAGCAAAAGGAATACTTCTCCGCCTATGTCTTCGAGGAAACGGCTGCTGAATTGTTGGAACAAAACCCAGAGTGGGGAAGGGCTTTGGAAGAAGAGAAACAGCGCCTTCTCGCCAGCGGAAGTAGCATGGGAGCCAGACAACAACTGGACTTCATTTACCAAAAGTCTGACCTTGCAGAAGGAACCTCCGATCGACACCCCATCTTCACCATTCCCGCAGGAACCCCCATTCCATTCCAATGAGCGACTTGCTTCATCAGGTGATTTCCGGATACCACCAGGCGGTGAGAACCTTGAGAAAAGAGGTCCTGGACGCTTCACCCAGTCAATGGAGATTGGCCGCAGACACCGTTGCCCGGTTGTACATCGCACCCAAAGACTTGCGCATCGAACGCTTTGACTGGCAAGGAATGCCCACTGAGTGCATTCGCCGGGCTTCCACCAAGGAGGACGCCAAGCCCATCATTTGGATTCATGGTGGTGGGTTCGCCTTCTGTTCTCCGCGCACCCACCGGGCTGCAGCTTCCGCCATTTCAAAAGTCACCCAACGTCCCGTTTGGTTGCCAGAATACCCTTTGGCCCCCGAGCATCCATATCCCGCGGCGCTAAACGCATTGACCCACATTCAACAGGATGGCCCCATGGACATCATTGGGGATTCAGCGGGGGGCAACCTGGCCCTTTCTTGGGGGCTGAGGCGCTCAGCGCAAGACCGCTTGCTTTTGCTGTCTCCTTGGTTGGACCTGAGGGTCGATGCACATTCTGCCAAGATGAATGCCGCCGCCCACAGCGCGTTTGACCGAGAAGACCTGAGGGAATATGCCTCCCTGTACCTCAAAGGACATTCGCCCACCCAAGAGGACTGCAGCCCTGTTCTTGCCTCAGACGTTGCACTTCGCGGAATTCAATCGGTTTACATTGAATCATCAAAATCCGAATTGCTTCACAGCGACTCCCTCGCATTCACCAAACGGTGCCAAGATGCCGGGGTTTCGGTTGAACACCGCATCGAAGACTCTGCACATCATGGTTGGTGCTTGTTCCCTGACTTGCTTCCGGAAGCCAAAAGAAGCGTCGAGCACATGGCCCGCTTTTTGGCCAACCCCTGAACCAGGTCTAATCGGACACTGAGTCCAGCGCCTCCAGAAGTGCGGCCAAAGCTTGATCCAATTCTCGCCGAGATGCATTGAGCGGTGGCGCCAATCGGAAACCTTGGGGACGGCTGAGAAACCAAAAACAAACCAAGCCTTTGGATCTGGCAGAAGCCACCAGCTTGGATACGCGCTCCGGTCCATCCAAGTCCACTCCAAGAAAGTGTCCCATGCCACGCACCTCGCACACGGCAGTATGGCCCGTTAAGGCCTGCTTCCAACGTTCTCCTGTGGCTGTGATTTCGGACAAATCCAACTGCCCCAATTCTTTTAGAAACGCAGCCGAAGCCGCACAGGCCAATGGATGGCCGCCAAATGTGGTGATGTGGCCGAGTTTGGGGCTTTCCCGGAGGGCCATCATTCGTTCCTTGGAAGAAACAAAAGCACCGATGGGCATGCCTCCCCCCAAAGCCTTGCCCAAAACAAGGATGTCGGGCACCACGCCTGTGTGCTGGAACGCGTGCAATGCACCTGTTCTGCCCAATCCGCATTGGATTTCATCCAAAATCAGCAAAGCTCCAGTCTGGCTGCATCGCTCGCGCAGGGCAGTGAGGTAGGCCAAAGACAAGGGGCGAATCCCCGCATCGCCTTGGACAGTTTCAACGCACACTGCTGCCGTCCGGTGGGTGATCAGCGACAAGGCTTCCGTGTCTTCAAATGGCAAATGGTGCACCTGAGGCAACAAGGGCAAAAACGCATTCCGGCGATGGGAGGGCGTGGACAGACTCAAGGCCCCAAACGTAGAGCCGTGATAACCTCCCATGACCCCAAATATTTCTTTGCGGCCTGTTGACCTTCTCGCCAGTTTCATCGCCCCTTCGATGGCCTCTGTTCCACTGTTCACGAAATAGACGGCATCCAATGGCGTTTTGCTCAACCCTTCAAGCAAAAGGGCCGCCGCCCGGTCCTGCGGTGCTTGTGCGTATTCGCCATAAACCATCACATGCAGGTGTCTGTCCACTTGATCGTGAATCGCTTGACGAATGGCCGGGTGGCCATGACCCAGCGAACTGACCCCAATTCCGCTGACCAAGTCAAACAATTTTTCGCCAGACTCCGTCTCCAACCAGCACCCTTCAGCCCGAACGATTCTCTCGCCGAGTGGGTGAGGGGTGGTCATCGCCAATCCTCGATCGAGAAAACCTTTCGAATGGCTCATTTCAATGGCTCCAAGTCAAATTCAAATTCATCCGCAAAAACCCATGTTGGATTCATCCGACCCAAGTGCCAATCCGGAATCTCTCCTCCGTTGAAATGGGCCAATTCCAACTTCACATAGCGCGCTTCTCGGCTACCGGAAAAAGAAATCCGCTCGATTTGTGGTGTATAGTCTTCTGGGTCCATGCCGGTGCCAGCCTGCCCGAAGGCCTTAAAAACCTCGCCGTCCAACGAAACACTGCAGGTGATTTGACTCGGTGCCCAAATCCAAGACTTGACATCTTGCAAAACCCCAACGCTCATGCCGTTGACTTGGTAAAGCCCGCCCAGGTCTACGGTCACCTCAGCAGGTTGACCGTAATAGCCCTGCCAGTCCCCAGTTCTAAAATCAGCCCCTTCGCCTCGAATCCCGTCGATCAACGCCCGCTCACCACCTGCGGCATATTGATTGGCAAATGGATAGCGCACATCCACCTTGTAATCGGGATTCACCCTGGCGATTCTGCCAGTAACCACAGCACTTTTACCATTCGCGGTTTCTGCGATCATTTGAATCACTTGTGTTCCATGCACCATCACAGGGCCATCCACATCCTCAAAGGGCTGCTGGGCAAGGGTTTGCAGGTCATCTCCCATGCGATAGCCCACAGTGGCTCCCTCATGAACACAACCAATGGACACCGACATGCTGTCTCCTGAATAGCTTCTGGGGGCATTGAGGAAAGGCGCAGTCACGAATTCCTCATCCCCAAGCTCCCAATCCGAAACTGGCCAGTCTTTCTGTGGCCGTCCCCAACTTTCATCGCCGGCCGGATCATCTTTCAAGTCAAAGGACCATGTGCCGCCAGCCATCAACTCACTGTGGCTGACCCAGCTTCGGTTCAATGGCACCCCATCCACACTCCATCCATGGACATAAATGGAGTTTGGAGATTCTCTTTTCGCTGTCATCCGCAAAGTCTCGCCATTGGGCAGGTCCCATTCAAACCCATCAAATCGTGGCGTGCCGATCACATATTGATCGGACCCAGGGGTGACCGGGTACAGCCCCAATGCACTCCAGATGTACCAGCTGCTCATTTGCCCGCAATCCTCATTTCCGCTCAGACCGTCGGGCTCGGCCGTGTACATCACGTCACAAATGCTGTCTACCAGCATTTGAGTGCGTTCAGGGTGGCCGGCAAAAGCAGGCAAGTAGGCCATGTGATGAGAAGGCTCATTGCCATGGGCATACTGTCCAATCAAACCTGTGATGTCGCTCTGATGACGACCGGACATGCGGCTGGACCCAGAGAACATTTCCTCCAACATGGATGCATATCCCTCTGAACCGCCGAGCATCTCCATGTGCTTAGACACGTCGTGCGGCACAAAAAAGTTATACTGCCACCCGTTGGCCTCGGTGTACTCAAAAGTGACTTCGGTGGGATCAAAGGCCTCTCGCCAAGCAGCGCCATATCGCGGCTGAATGAATCCGTTGTCGGGGTTGAACAGGTTTTGCCATCCCTGCGCTCTCCTTCCAAAACGAGCTGCCACTTCATCTTTTCCCATGTCTTGGGCCATGCGTGCTATACAAGCATCGTCAAAGGCGTATTCCAAGGTCTTAGAGACACTCTCACTTTCTCGTTCCAGAGGCAGATAACCCAAACTGTCCCAAACGGGCTTGGACAATTCATTGGCTGTGGCTGCAGCCACCATCGCATCCAATGCCGCATCTGCATCAAAGCCCCGAAGGCCTTTGGCCCATGCATCTGCAATGACGGGCACCGCATGGTATCCAATCATACATCCTGTGTAATTGCCTGCCAGCTCCCACATGGGCAACTGCCCGCCCTCTTCATACATGGCGATGAAATTCTGAATGAACTGCTCTGTTCGTTCGGGCTCCAAAACATTCAAGAGGGGATGTGTGGCGCGGAATGTGTCCCACAATGAAAAGACGGTGTAGCGAGGTGAGTCCACCTGCCCATTGTGAACTATCAAGTCCGTTCCTCGGTAGCGTCCATCTGCATCAGATGCCAAGTTTGGAACCGTTAAGCTGTGGTACAAACTGGTGTAGAATATGGTGCGTTCCTCGGGGTCCTTTTCTTGGATTCTGATTCGCCCCAAGGCCTCGTCCCAGGCTTTTTCAGCTTGGGCTTTTGCTCCATCAAATCCGCCTGCATTTGGCGCCTCAGAATTCAAGTTGTTCAAGGCGCCTTCCACGTCAACAAAACTTAAAGCAACACGCGATTCAACAGACTTTACATCCTTAAAAATCAAAGAAAATACAGGGACAAAGGTCATCTCCTGATTCAACAGGCCGTCCTCCCCATATTCCGCAGACAATTCGGCCATTTGATCCAGCCATTCAAAGGGCTCATCAAAGCGCATGGCAAAATAGACGTGCTGTTCTTCGGCCCAATTCTTGGACACCCTCAGACCCACCAATGTGGAGTCATCTACAGGATACATTCCATAGCTCAAAACATCATCTCGGTGCGCCAAATCCACCACAAGCTGAAGGGTATCCAAATCCTGCAATGTCCATCGGTGCCAACCCACCCGAGCCCCTGCCGTGACCTCCACAGAAATCCCGCTTCGCTCCAATTCACATGAGTAATGACCAGCATGTGCTTGTTGACTGCCCGGAACAAAACGATCGCGATAACGCTCTTGCCAAGTGGCACCAGTGTCCATAGGGCCAACAGTAGGCATGAGCAGGACATCTCCATAGTCACTCACACCCGTGCCCTGAAGGTGGGTATGACTGAACCCGTATACCACATCATCTGTGATGTGAAACCCACCGCACCCATCCCAACCCTCTAGACGGGTGTCGGGACTCACCTGAACCATTCCAAAGGGCACTGTTGCCCCTGGAAAGGTGTGCCCATGACCGCCCGTCCCGATGAAGGGGTCGACTTGCTCGCACAAGGCCGACGGCGGCGCCTCACAACCGAACATGAGCAACAAGAAGGGCCACAAAGACCTTTGAAGCAGGTTGGGGATTTGCGTATTCATGGAGGACGTCATTTCTGTTTGAGGGTAGGCACAGGAGAGCCGGGCGGCACAGCCAACCCAGCAGGGTCTTTGCACACCATGCATTTCATGCGGTCATGGAATCCAAAATGCTGAATGGACGGGGCAGGGGGAGACAAAATGCTGTCCAACGACATCTGCTGCACCGGCGAAAGAAAGTCAGATAAAAAGGCATTCCTTTCTTGCTTGACCTCCTTGACCTTTTGTTGAAGCGCCCCCACCTGAACCAGCAAATCAGACTCGTCCATCTCCAACCTCTCGAGAGAATCCACCCGCGCCTTTAACCCAAGGCTCTTTATTGCCGCCTGCTCAAAGGCCCCTACCCAGATTTGCTGCACAGCCGAAACAGGCTTAAAGCGGTCAATCAACGCATTCAACATCCTCAATTCAGCCCCATTGAGCGCAGAACTTGACGAGTCCGCCGCCATGACAGGCCGGGAACCCTGCCCAAGCACCGGCCCCATTGAAAAAGCCAGACAACACACCAGCAAGCCATTGTAGGCCATGCGGACAAAACAAGAACGAGCGGAAACCGAGGTCATTCAGGGCACAAATTACCGCCTCGGCTTGAGGTCCCCAGAAAGCATCCAATGAACGGCCTCATTCCATGGCGAAGACGACGTCACACACCCACCGCTGACGTCCAATTCATAACCATCCCCGTGGGCACCGCCTATGCGCGCCTCCCTGGTCGGAACCTCCACCACCAAACCTGACCCGGAGAGCTTCCGAGATACAGGTGAACCTGAGCAACCACCGGGGAACCCAAGAGGAGCACACCCAAACACTTTCCCACGCCCCGAAACCACCAATGCATCCACCAAAAGAAGCGAAGCACTAAAACTCAACCCATCGACCATCACGGACAAGGGGACATGGACAGTGCGCTTTGACCGAACCAATGCCCCATCCTCCACTGTCTCAAAAGGCGCCTCACCGCCCCAGCACCTCTCCGTCTCCAAAGGCCATTCCTCCTTGGATAAAAACAACCCAAGCACCGAATGCCTGCGAGAACGGTACCCACCGGTATTGCCTCTTAAATCGAGCATCACAGGCACATTGGCTCGACGGATTTTCCTGCGAATGCGCCTGAATTCCCGACCAAAAACAGAGGCAGAACTGGTGCCTAACGAAGGAATCACCCAGCGAACAAACGCCCCGTGATCCTCCAGCCGCATTCCTGAAGCCGAAGGTGACTTTTCTGGCGCATGGCGCATTGCAGCCGTCATCGAGTCAGGCAAAATCTGGCCTGAACCAAGAACCCCAACCCAAGGCCAAGTGCGCTTGATCCACGCAGACCTGGCACTCTCTGGCAAGGCCAAACTGGGACCAAACCCAGACCATGAACCTCCAGTGAGAAGGTCGACGGAAGCAGGAGAGGGGGATTGGAGCCTGAGGGGCGTTAACAGATCGAACCTGACCCTCAAGTGAGCATCCCTCAAAGACCTCACCCAAGCATGCACAGCAAGCGCCCAATCCACTTGACTGACCCGGCCTGTATCCACAGCCAAATTCATCAGCGCATGCCTTGACGTCAACCGCCCTAATTCCTGACCATCTTGAGCGAGCACGGGCTCAACCCAACTGTCCAGATCTACAATGTCCAATCTTCGCTGCTCTATGGACACAGGCTCCCATTGCCCAAAGCCCATCTGAAAGCAAAGAAGAGAACTGACCACAAACAGCCATCGAAATACAGAAGGGGACAGAAACATCAAAGCGTGGAAACGTCCGGTCCTTGAGATTCAGGCTGCACCTTGTTTTTCACCATGGTTAGAATGGTCGCAATGGCCACTGTCTCACCAGTTTCATCGGTGACATCCACCTTGAACTTGACAATCCCTTTCAAAATGTCATCCTCGCCCTTCCACTCTTGTTGAATTCGCTCCTCTACAGTCAGCTTTACCCCAATGGTCATTCCTGGGTAAACAGGCTTGGTGAATCGACAAGACTCCAAACCGTAATTCAGCAAAACAGGGCCTTTGTGAGGAGAGACAAACATTCCGGCAGCCTTTGACAAAACCCAATACCCGTGGGCCACGCGCTGCTCAAAAATGGTGCCCTCCAGGGACGTTTCATCCACGTGGGCATAAAAATGATCTCCACTCACGTTGGCGAAGTTCACAATGTCGGCCTCGGTCACCGTGTGCCGATGGGTGCTGTAAGTCATTCCCACAGACAACTCCTCAAAATGAAGACGGAAGGGGTGAACAATGGACTCTGGGCGCGCCGCACCGGGCTGATGCCGAGACGTGATCGCCGTGATTGTATCTGGATGACCCTGAATGGCCGTTCTCTGCAAATAGTGACCCAAGCCCCGAAGGCCTCCCATTTCTTCACCACCGCCAGCCCGGCCTGGCCCACCGTGAACCAACTGCGGCATGGGGCTTCCATGACCCGTGCTTTCTTTGGCACAGTCTGCATCCAAAACCAAGATCCGACCATGGTGCGTTGCAGCCTCCACAACAAACTCCCTTGCCACCGCTTTGTCTGATGTAACAATACTACAACAAAGAGACCCTTTTCCCTTGTGAACCAATTCAATAGCATCAGACAGATTGCGGTAAGGAAGGAGGCTGGAGACGGGGCCAAATGGCTCAACTTCATGGACCAATTTGGCCTGCAAAGGCGAGCTGTGCGTCAACAGCCTCGGGCCATAGAACGCCCCATCCTCCGCATTGGCTCCAATCAATTCAGGCCGATCCAAAGCAAACATCGTTTCGGTCTCTGTCATCAATTTGGCGACCGCAGACTCCACCTCAGCCCTTTGGGCCAATCCTGCAAGGGCTCCCATTCGAACAGATTCATTGGCAGGGTCACCCATTTGAACCCGCTCCAATTGTGACTTCAATGCGTCGCGCACAGCCTCCAGGTGAGCCTCTGGAACCATGGCCCTGCGCACTGCGGTGCAACGTTGACCGCATTTGATGGTGAATTCACGCCTGAGCTCTTTGATGAACAAATCAAACTCCGCGGTTCCCGGGGCGGCATCTGGCCCCAGAACCATGCTGTTCAATGAATCTGCCTCCAAATTGAAGGGGACGTTCTCACTCTGGATCTTCGGATGGGCTTTGAGCATGCTGCCCGTTTCTGCAGAACCCGTAAATGTGACCACATCTTGAAAGCCAACATGGTCCAACAGGTCTCGCGCACCTCCGCAAACCAACTGCAGCGCACCTTCGGGCAGAATACCCGAAGCAGCGATTTCCTTCACCATCGCATGGGCGACATAAGAAGTGAGGGTTGCAGGCTTCACGATGGCAGGAACACCAGCCAACAAATTCACACTGACCTTTTCCAGCATTCCCCAAATGGGAAAGTTGTATGCATTAATATGTATGGCCACGCCCCGTTTGGGAACGCCAATGTGGTGACCAATGAATGACCCTCCTTTAGAAAGGAGAGCAGGGTCACCATCCACCAAATAGGGGAGGTCTGGCAATTGCTTCCGCAGGCTGGCATAAGCGAACATCGTCCCTATGCCGCCCTCAATGTCAATCCAAGAATCTGAGCGGGTTGCTCCCGTATGCGCACTCCATGCATAGAACTTCTCCTTGTTGGCCATCAAGTGGAGCGCCAAAGTCTTGAGCATCACGCCGCGTTCCTGAAATGTCATCTTCCGGAGGTGCGCTCCGCCGATTTCCCTTCCATATCGACAGGCAGCACCCAAGTCAACATTAGATGCATCCACTGCTGCCACGGGTCTTCCGTGCACAGCATCGAGGAGGGGAGAAGGGTTGGATCCTGCAGGAGACCATTGCCCTTGAATGAAATTATCGAGTACCAGCATGTGAATCACAAAGAAAAGGACTCAATTGATGAAGAAATCCTTAATTCGTCGACAGAATCCTTTCGTATGGCGGGAATTTCCGCTATATTGGAGAAGAATTGTATCGCCTCCTCTAGTCTTTGAATCACTAACACCCTGAACATGAAGAACTTGTTCGCACTCTCTGCCGCTGTGCTTTTCGGCTTTTCTGCCGCCGCCAGCAACGTCCAACTTGTAGTCCAAGCTGTTGACAACGGTGATGCCGTACCCGGCAACACTTACCGCGTTTACGCTGAGCTGCCCTCTAACCAGCACAGCCTCCATGCCATCTTCGCCGATGGTGAACACATGCTGAATGTGACATCCACAGGAACGTTCTATCAGAACCAACTCGGTGGAGCTACCAGCTATGACATTAACAACGCCATCATCGGAATGGATGAAACCCTTGCTTATGACAGCTGGGTAACTGTTGGCGCTGACAACAACAACAACAACAGCCTTTGGAACATCGGCATTGATTTTGCCGAGTTTAACTCAGGCGGTGCCATCGAAGTGGTGGACGGAGCTTGGTTCGTCGTTCCTACGGACGTTCGTGCTGCAGCTGATGCCCGCAACCTCGTGTTGTTGATGCAAATCACAACAGACGGAACCGCCACAGGCACATTGAACATGCAAGGATGGACTCCGAACGGTGAAACATGGCGTGATTACGACATGACCTTCACAACGGAGAACGCCGAAGTGTTCGGATGTACTGACACCCAGGCCAGCAACTTCAATGTTGAAGCCACTTACGACAACGGCGCTTGCGAATTCGCAAACGACAACGGTGCCATTGCTGATCTCTTCGATCTCGAAGACAGCAATTGGAACGTTTTCCCGAATCCCGTTTTCGAAGGACACTTCAGCATTCAGTTCGACAAGGAAGTCAACCTTGGTTCTGAGAACATCATCGTCGAAGTTCTTGACATGTCTGGTAAAGCAGCCATCTCTCAAGAAATGACTTCAGGTGACGTCATCGGAGGCAACCGCATCATGGTCAA
>CALKHD010000028.1 GCA_938092195.1 uncultured Flavobacteriales bacterium
CGCTTGGGAATGAAGCTGGCTTTGGCTCCGTATTCGTGTTCGAGGCGGTACTGAATGACTTCGAATTGAAGTTCTCCAACCGTTCCTATGATTTTTCGGTTTCCCGGATTCATCACAAACAACTGGGCCACCCCTTCATCGGTGAGTTGCTGAACGCCCTTCTCCAACTGCTTGGATTTCATGGGGTCGTCATTTCTGATTTCCTTGAAAATCTCAGGAGAAAAACTGGGGATCCCTTGAAATTGCAAGGGTTCTCCTTCTGTTAAGGTGTCTCCAATTTTGAAGTTTCCGGTGTCGTACAGCCCCACCACATCGCCGGGGTAGGCCTCCTCCACCACGCTTTTGGCCGACGCCATGAAGGTGGCCGGATTGGAAAACTTCAACTTCTTGTTCAGGCGGGTGTGCATGTAGAAAGCACCCCTTTTAAAGGTGCCACTGCACACCCTCAAAAACGCAATTCGGTCGCGGTGGCGTGGGTCGATGTTGGCATGGATCTTAAAGACAAACCCGCTGAACTTTTCCTCGGTTGGCGCCACTTCCCTTTGGGCGGTGGGCCTTGGCCTGGGGGTTGGGGCAATGTCAATGAAGGCATCCAACATTTCCTGCACCCCAAAATTGTTGATGGCAGATCCAAAAAAGACCGGAGCCACCTCGCCTCTGGCATAGGCCTCCATGTCGAGAGGATCGTATACGCCTTCCACCATTTCCACATCTTCCCGGAGTTCCGCCGCGTGGTCTTCGCCCACCAACTCGTCAATGCGCGGGTCATCGACCCCCTCAATGTTGAGCAGGTCCTCGGTCACGCGTTGCTTGTCGGATTGAAACAGCCTGAGCGTTTTGTTGAACAGGTTGTAGACCCCCTGAAACGTATGGCCTTGGCTAATGGGCCAGGAGAGGGGGCGGACTTTGATCGACAGCTTTTCTTCGAGCTCATCCAACAGGTCAAACCCATCTCGCCCTTCCAAGTCCATCTTGTTGATGAAGATGATCACCGGGGTGTCCCTCATGCGACAGACCTCCATGAGGCGTTCCGTTTGGGCCTCCACACCTTTCACGCCGTCGATCACCAAAATGACGCTGTCAACTGCAGTCAACGTGCGGTAGGTGTCTTCAGCAAAATCCCGGTGACCTGGCGTGTCCAATAGGTTGATCAGGCAATCACGGTATTCAAATGCCATGACCGAAGTGGCGACCGAGATGCCACGCTGCCGCTCAATCTCCATGAAGTCCGAGGCCGCAGTTTTGGTGATTTTGTTGGACTTCACCGCACCCGCGGTTTGAATGGCTCCACCAAACAGGAGGAATTTTTCGGTCAGCGTGGTTTTACCGGCGTCCGGGTGGCTGATGATGGCGAAGGTCTTTCGCCGAGAAATTTCCTGGGTCAATTCGGACATGGCGTCGGCAAAATTAGCCCTCTCCTTCGTTCTGGCCGCGCAACAATGTTTCCCAACGTTGAACCACAGCTTCTCGGCGGTGATTGGCGATGTAGCTCCGGCCATTGGCCACCCGTTCTGCAATCAAATCGGGGTTGTTCCGAAGTTCCATCAAATGAGAAGCGAGGGTGGAAGGGCTGCTCACGGGGAACGTCCATCCACGTTCGTCCTCCAAGATTTCGGCCGTGCCACCGGTGTTGGTGCCCACAATGGCGCGGGAGCTGGCCATGGCCTCAAAGGTGACCGTCCCCACACTTTCCTGTTCCGAGCATACCACCACCACATCTGAAGCCATATATGCGGGTTGAGGGAAGGTCATGTAAGGCCTAAAGTGGACCCGCCATTGCAGCTCCTTCTCTCGAACCAAGGTGCGGACTTCATCAAAGTAGTCGCTCAATTCATCCAAGGTGGGGTCGCCCACAATCAACACATGGGCATCTGCCGGCATCTCCGTGAGAGCGCGAATCAAAATGGCCTGGCCTTTCTTTCGGTCGATTCGCCCAACAAGGCCCACGACAAATGACTCTTGGGAAAGCCCCAATTCCAATCGGCATTGCCTCCGGTGTTGCACCGAGGTTCCAAGAGAATCAAACCATCGGTCGTCCAAGCCCAGAGGAATGATGTGGGTGATAGATGGAATCACTGGTGTGCGGCTGTTGACTTGGGTTTTGAGCCAGTTCAAGGGCGACACCCATGCATCGACTGCACCATACCTCATTCTGTGGTAAGGTGATTTTTTGTTCTTCGAGATTTGCATCCCCTGGTGGAACAAAAGCCGGGTCGATCCGCGCATCAGTCCCACCAGCCAGCGTGAAAGGGCAGAAGAGTCCAGGTCTCGGGGATCCCTGATCCACAGCCAGTCGGCTTGCCATCGCATCAGTCGGGTGGCCCTGTGGATGGCTGTGGCCAGAGCCAAGTAGCGGCTGCTCCGACGGACCGTCCTGCAGTCAAATGCTTGGCCAGCGCCAATTTCGCTTTGCATGTGGGCCAAGGCGGCCCTGTGCAAGGGTGAATCCTCCAAACACAGTACCCGAACAACATGGCCAGCTTGGGCCATCCACCGGGCATGACGCAAGAGGTTCATCTCCAGTCCTCCCCAACCCATGGAGCTGGACAAAAAGACCAATCGAAGAGGTCGCTCGGTTGGGGTTGTGGTGTTCACAGGAAATCAGGTCGAATGGTAATGTCGGAAATGATTCCTTTCCCTCGATTCTGAATCGACAACAAGACTTGCTCTGCGATGAATTCGGGCTTCAGGCCCTTTTTGAAGTTGGGGCGATACTGATCGAGCAACTCTGGGTCTTTGGTTTGTTCAATGAAGGCGGTGTCCACAGCCCCAGGACAAATGGTGGTCGAGGCGACTTGCTTGCCCAGGTCCTGGCGTATGGCCTCGCCGAGGGCGAGCACCGCGTGCTTGGTGGCGCAATAGACACCGCTGGTGGGAAACACATTGCGCGAGGCAACAGAGCCGATGTTGATGAACAGGCCCTTGCTGGCGATCAAGTGCGGCAGGCAGGTGTGCAGGGTGGTCAAGACCCCCTTGATGTTGACATCCACCATGTGAAGCCAATCGTCGAGCTGGGCCTCTGCCATGTTGGAGAAGATGCCCAGTCCAGCGTTGGGGATGGCCACATCTAAGCTTCCAAATTCTTGAATGCAGCGTTTTACCGCTTCTTCTTGAGCCCCGCGGTCCAGTACGTCTCCAGCCATGGTTTCTATCCTGGCCTCACCGATGGCATGCCGACGTGCATTGTCTGCAACCGCGTCGAGCATTTCACCCCTTCGTGCCATGGCAAACACGTTGTGGCCCGAGGCCAAAAGGGTTTGAGCAATGGAGGCACCGATGCCACTGCTGGCTCCTGTTAGAAAAACGGATTGAGGCTTGGTCATGGCATCAAATGTACCGGCCAGACAGGATGGATTAACCCGGAACAAGAAATACGAACCGAGAAAACATCGCGCCGCCTTGGGCAGACAAAGTCCCCATGTGAATGCCCGGTTTTAGAGCATGGGTATGGAGCATGGCCCGACCACCGCCATCGGGAGCATCGACGGCGTCCGAGCTCGTGACCCGGCCCGCAGAATCGCGCAAAACAAATTCAAAAACACCCTGAAAACCTGCACCAACCTGAATTTGGACAAGGGTGTCGCCGGAGCGGGGCGAACCCAAAACGGTCACTGGAATGGATGGCACCTCGGTAACCTCAGCAGCCACGCATGCCACAGCGTCGTCTCGCAATGCCTCGAAGACGGCCTGCTCCACGGCATAGAAGGCACTCGCTGGTCCCGACGTGTAACCGTCCCATTTGCCGTTGGTGATGAACACGCAATTCCAGCTGCCATCGGGTGTGGCGTAAGCATCACTGATCAGTCCATAGGCCTCCCCCGGATGGCCAGGCATGGGGTTCATGTCCAATTCTGGAATCACGGAATCATCTCCCCATCCGCTGGCAGCCAAGTGAAGTCCATTGGACCATTGGTTGAAGAGCCCGTAGTAGTTGTTCCCATTGGAGCCGTCGTAGGACCATTGGGGAGCCAACAATTGTCCGAGAGATTCGGCTCCGAGGAAGGTGAGGGGCAAACCCTCTGCATCGGGGGCGGAACCATGGCTCCAGAGCCTGGCGAGGATGGAGAGGTCTCGGGCACCAATGCGCAATCCTCCTTGGGGTGCAAACCCGAGTGCATTTGTGCCAGGCACATACTGTGTCCAGTCGACTCCATCGGGCATGATGCCGCCATGGTTGTCGGCTTGCGGTGCCCAAGCGCCGTTGACTTGGCGGTACAGAACGGCGAGGCTTCCAATGTCTTGCAAGTCTTGCACCTTGAACCCCGCATCCAGACCATAGGGGGCAAAGAGCATCTCGGTCATCAAGAGGTCAAAGCGCATGCCTGTTGCCGATTCGAGCACGGTCGCGGCGACGCCGTAATTGAGGTTGGCGTATTGGAACCACTCGCCGGGTGGGGAAGCGCCCCACATGTCAGAAGTGTAATGGGTCCCGCCTTCGCTCAAGACAGAGGCCAGCTGAGGAACATCGGGAATGGCGGCATACGTGTCATTGAGGAAGTCGCCGTATCCCGATCCGTCCCGGATTCCAGAGCGGTGGCTCAACAGGTGGCCCAGCGTGATGTCCAGATTGGGATGCGCGGGATGGAATGGGGGGTCTTCGAGGTAATTGCCAATGGGCATGTCGTATTCAATGACCCCTTGCTCTACGAGTTTGGCCGCAAGCAGGGCCACCACCGCTTTGCTAATGGAGGCCACACGATAAGTGGTGGTGGAGTCCACTGGCAGCTTGTTTCCAATGTCCCGCAATCCGGCGTGATGTTCGATGGAGATCTCGTCTCCGCAGCGGGTCACCACGCTCATGCCCGCCAGATGGTACTCATCCAAAATGCCATCCAGACCGCTTTCCTGTGCGCTCAGAATAAAGGGGCAGATGAAAAAGACAGAAAAAAAGGCCCCGACGTAAGAAGGGCCCAGAAAGGACAGCTGCTTCAGCATGTCCCAAAATAACAACGATGGAGTCCGTGGCGCCAGAAGCGTCAACAAAGTGCCCAAGGGGCTTCGAGCTGAAACTTGGGAATGACCACTTCGAAGGGCGTGGCCTTTCCCATGGTTCGGTTGGCTTGAACGACATAAGTTCCGCTCATGGAGCCGATTTCAGATTTGAGATCGCAAGCGCTGTCGTATTCAAATACACGACCCGGCAGAATTTCGGGTTGCATGCCAACCACACCATTGCCCACCACTTTTCTGCGCTGGCCAATGGCGTCGACGATGTCCCATTTCCTTTTCAGAATCTTGATGCTCTGGTGGCTTCTGTTTTCGATGATGATGCGGTACGAAAAGATGAAATGCCTGTCCTGAGGCCGGGAAAACTCTTTCTCAAAGCGGCTCCTAACATGGACCCTGATACCCTCGGTTGTGGCGCGGTAGACTTTCGTGCGGCTCATGCTTCAATTTATCGAAAAACAGCATGAAAACCAAATAATAATAGATTAATTGGAATCTAGGGCCTCGAAGCCAATGATGCGATCTGTGCCGTCTGGAGCGGGCGCATGGACCATGACCTGGTAGCGATTGGCGGTGCCATTGTGCTCGCCCTCCAAGGTGAAATCGGGCTCAGATGGCAGGATGGCGATGTACCGATAATCATACCAGCCTTGCTTGAGTTGGGTGTCGAGAAAGAAGGCATTCCGTTCAGGATCAAAGGACATTTTGAACGCGGGGTCCATCGCCCAACCCGTCATGGCTCCAAAGAGGTAGACATCGGGAACGGCACCGAAGTTCTGATGCTCCATTGAAAACCGAACATCTAGGTATTCCGAGGTCAGCTCCACATCATCAAAGCGGTCATTATGGATCGTAAAGCTTCCTTTCAGATCCGGTCGAGCGCCAAGCATCTTGAACCGTCGCGAGGCGTCTTGGGCCAACTCAATGCGGACAGCTCCTCCTTCTTCACGCCGTTCCACAATGCGGTCAATCCCCGGAGCGAGGTAGGACAGAGATTTGAGATCGGCAGAACGCCAGCGGTCACCTCCCGAAAAAGTGAGGCCTGGGTCCTGATCAAAGACCAAGACATCTCCTCGCCATTGACCGGCTTCGATTCGGTGGGCCGCCCATGGCCAGGATCCATTTTGAAGGACGCTGATTTGAACGTCGCGCATGGGGTTGGTCCACCGGTGGCCGGAGGGCAGCTCGACCGAGACTTCCAGCCGCTGATGGGTGGCGACTTGAGGGGCCAGCAAGGGCCTTCGAAAAGCAATGTTGACTTTGGAGGCCTTTTCATACACGACAAATCGACGAAGGATGACCACGTTGTCGGGCTCTCCAGCCTCGTGCACGATGAGGAGGTAATTGCCACTGAGGGACGGGGCAAGGTTCGAAGAGGGAATGGTGGCCCGGGCATGGGAGAATGGAACGACCCCACCAAAGCTGTTGTCGATGTTGTCGATGGGGTCTGGCGCCCATCCTTCGATGAAATCCCAATCCGTGAGGTCAGAGAACTCCGTCCAGTCGCTGTTGCAATGCACCATGGTCCATTCGTGATCGGGCCAGTCTCCAGTCAGGTCGTCATACTTCAAAACCAGTTTGGCCTGCCCTCCGAGTTCCAAAAAGGGTCCGCCCAAGGGGGCCCCTTCCGGATGTAGGCGAACCGATTTGATGTGCGGGGCGGTGTAGGCGACAGGGACGTTCTGTCCCAAGCCACTGTGGGACGGCGCCCAGCAGAACAGGACCAAAAAGAGGAACCCGGCCAAGGGATGCAGGGGAGAAGTCAAGGTGAGAAACACGGGTCAAAAGTACCCCTGCCAAGGCTCTGCACCCCGCCTTGTGGACAATGGTCATACAGCCATGCCCCAGCATGGGCACCGATGGGCTTTCAGGATGTACATTTGCCGCGCAAATCCGCACGTACATCAGACATGCCTGCATCCGTAAAAACCCGGAAAGGCCTGGACATTCGCCTCAAAGGCGGAGCCCACGGCGAAACGCATGGACTAGCTGCCCCCGGGCGGTTCTCCATTCACCCCACTGATTTTCATGGGCTCATCCCACGAATGGCTGCGAAAGCGGGAACAGAAATTCAGGCAGGGGACGTCTTGTTCACCGACAAGAAGAACCCCGAAGTCAAATTTGTGAGCGCCATCTCAGGAACGGTTCAAGAGCCGATTCGTGGTGAGAAACGCCGCATCCTTCGGGTCGATGTTGTCGCCGGAGGTTCGGGAGTTGTTGAGCACACAGCGCTGAATGCATCCTCTGCAACAGGTGACCAAGTGCGGTCTGCCATGTTGGAGTCCGGCTTTTGGCCCATGCTTCGCCAGCGTCCATTCGACGTCATGCCCACCCCCACAAGTCAGCCCCGCGACATTTTTGTGAGCGGATTCGACTCTGCGCCCCTTGCACCCACTGCGGGACAAGTCTTGGAGGGCAGGATGGATGTCTTTCGAGCGGGCCTCGCATTTTTGAATGCCATGCTGGACGGCAAAAAAGTGGAGCTCGGTGTACGCGCTGGAGACGACACATTCAGCCAAGTTTCAGAGGCGAACATCACCTCATTCGATGGCCCCCACCCAGCAGGCAATGTTGGCGTACAGATTCACAACGTTCGCCCCATGAACAAAGGGGAGGAAGTGTGGACTGTGACTTTGCAAGACGTGGCCAACATTGGAGAAGGCTTGAGCCAAGGTCGTTACGTGGCCAAGCGCATTGTGGCGCTCACTGGCAGCCGTTCTCAACCGGCTTTGTTGGACACCACCATCGGAGCACCCATGTCTCATTTGATTGCAGACCGCGTCATGATGGAAGACACCCGGGTGATTTCGGGACACGCTCTCACAGGTTCGCTTCGCGGCGAAGAGGGCGCTTTGGGCTTCTTCGACCAGCAGATCACTTGTCTTCCCGAAGGGCATGAGCCACTGTTCTTTTTGACCAAGGGCTGGCTCGGTCCAGGTTTCGACAAGTTCAGCGCATCCCGTGCCTTTCCAACGTGGCTGTTGCCCAAGGGAAAGGAGTACGACTTGAGCACCAACAACAACGGCGAGGAAAGGGCATTTGTGGTCACCGGTCAATACGATGCGGTTTTCCCATTCGATATCTATCCTGTCCAACTCATCAAATCGATCATGGTGGGCGACATCGACCGCATGGAGAAGCTTGGGATCTACGAAGTGGCTCCTGAGGACTTCGCCCTGTGCGAATACGTCTGTACGTCCAAGATTGCGGTCCAAGACATTGTCCGGAAAGGACTGGACCAGATGATCGAAGAATTCGCCTGATTCAGCCAAAGCATCAGAAGCACAGTCATCATGAAGGCACTTCACAAACTCATCGAGGAACGCGTCAAGCCCAATTTCACGGGAGACGGCAAACTCAAGCGCTTTTGGGTCGTTTTTGACTCCCTTGAGACCTTCCTCTTCACCCCGGGACACACCACGTCCAAAGGGGTCCACGTTCGCGACGGCATTGACCTGAAGCGGACCATGTTCTTGGTCATTGTGGCCATGTTGCCCGCACTCCTGTTCGGGACATGGAACATTGGCCACCAGTACTACCTCAGCTTGGGAGAGATCACAACCGCTGACGCGTGGAGCGCGATGTTCCTCGACAAAATCATCATTGGCGCGATCAAAGTCGTTCCGCTCATTGTGGTCAGTTATGCCACTGGACTCGGCATCGAGTTCATCATTGCTGGCGTAAATGGGCACTCCATCAACGAGGGATTCTTGGTGAGCGGAATGCTCATCCCGTTGATCATGCCCGTGGATGTGCCTCTTTGGATGGTGGCTGTGGCCACTGCATTTGCGGTGCTCATTGCCAAAGAGGTCTTTGGCGGCACAGGCATGAACATCCTCAACGTGGCTTTGACGGCGCGTGCCTTCTTGTTCTTCGCTTACCCAAAGCAGATGTCCGGTGAAATCTGGATTCACAATGTGATGGGCTCTAAGGCAGCGGGAACGTTGCAGATGGCCGATGGCTACACAGGGGCAACAGCATTGGGACAATTGGCCAATACAGTGGGTCAACCCGTGGGTGGAGAAGTCTCCACAGAGGTGATGTCCATGTTTGTCGACGGGGGCATGTTCTCCTTCATGAATTGCTTCATTGGAACCATTCCTGGTTCCGTGGCAGAGACCAGTGCATTGGCAGCCCTTTTGGGTGCGGCCTTGCTCATCTGGACTGGAATCGGAAGCTGGCGCATCATTTCCAGCTTCATCGTTGGCGGTCTCGTAATGGGGGTCATTTTCAATGCCCTTGGCCTGAACGCATACATGACCATTGGCCCGGTTCACCAAATTGTGATGGGCGGCTTCATGTTTGGAGCCGTGTTTATGGCCACCGACCCAGTCAGTGCGGCCCAGACGAACACGGGAAAATGGGTGTACGGATTCCTTGGTGGATTCTTCTCCATCATGATTCGCGTCTTTAATCCCGCTTATCCAGAGGGAGTGATGATGGCCATTTTGTTCATGAATGTCATGGCACCGACCATTGACCACTACGTGATTGAATCCAACATTCGCCGCCGTGAAAAGCGACTTGCGCAAGCCGCCATCGCCTGAACCTCCTATTGACTGAACACCATGGCATTCAATAAAAATTCCAACGGATACACCTTCCTCTTCGCCATCATCATGGTGGTGCTGGTGGGAGCCATCCTGGCTTACACAAGCCTTTCTCTGAAGCCGCTCCAAAAAGCCAATGCTGCAGAGAAGAAGATGATGAACATCCTCGGTGCCATTGGCGTACCGAGCGAACGCGGGGCCGTCGAGGCCAAGTTTGTGGACTTTGTGAAGGAGCGCATCTCCATCGACAGCGAAGGCCGCAAAGTGAGCGGCATGAGCGGAACAGTGGATTCCGGAAATGCAGAAGACCCTTTCAACATAGACGTACAAAAAGACTTCCGCAGCAAGGCGCCAGCCAGCGAGTTGACTTTCCCCTTGTTTGCATGCAACAAAGAAGGCAAAGACCTCTATGTGGTGCCTGTTGTGGGCAAAGGCCTCTGGGGCCCAATCTGGGGATATGTCGCCTTGGAATCCGACATGGAGACCATCTATGGAGCCGTGTTTGATCATAAGACCGAGACCCCCGGTCTGGGTGCCGAAATCAAAGAAGGGTTCTTCCAAGAGCCATTCAAAGGCAAGAAAATCAGCATGGCTGCACCACATTTCGCTGTGGTCAAAGGAGGTGCCCCAACCACAGAGTATTCCGTGGATGGCATCACCGGTGGCACCATCACCTCGAAAGGGGTAGGAGAAATGGTCGATCGCACCATGGCCATTTACTTGAAGTACTTCCAATCCGCTCCCAAAGCACAGAAGTAATGAGCACTGAAACGACAACAGCTGTTGAGCCCAAACGCGAGTCGCTCTTCTCCAAGAAGAACCGCAAGCTGCTCACAGACCCCCTCGACGACAGCAACCCCATCACCGTTCAAGTTTTGGGCATCTGCAGCGCCTTGGCCATCACGGTTCAGGTGCAACAGGCGGTGATCATGAGCCTTGCTGTGCTCTTTGTGATGATCGGAGGAAACGTCATCGTGTCTTTGATGCGGGGCATCATTCCGGACCGCATCCGAATCATTGTTCAGCTGGTGGTGATTGCCTCCTTGGTGATCATTGTGGACGAAGTGCTCAAGGCATACAGCCCGGACATCTCCGAGAAGCTATCTGTGTTTGTGGGCCTCATCATCACCAACTGCATCATCATGGGACGCCTGGAAGCGTTCGCTTTGGCCAACAAGCCAGGGCCATCTATGCTGGATGCCGTTGGAAACGCGATGGGGTATGCTTGGATCTTGCTTGCTGTTGCCCTCGTTCGCGAGGTGTTCGGAAGCGGCGCCATCAGTTTCCCCGGAGTGGGTCAAGTCAAGTTTTTGCCCGAGAGCTGGTTCATGGCCAGCGGCGGGTTTTACGAGAACAACAATTTGATGATTCTGCCTCCCATGGCGCTCATCACCGTGGGGGTGATCATTTGGATCCAACGCTCACGCAACACCAGCCTCATCGAGGAGAACTGATCAAAGCCTAGACCATGGAATACCTCAGCATATTCGTCAAAGGGATCTTCGTCGAGAACATGATCTTCGCCTACTTCTTGGGCATGTGCTCGTACCTCGCCGTCTCCAAGACAGTGAAGACAGCCGTCGGCCTTGGATTCGCCGTGATTTTCGTTCTTGGCATCACCGTCCCCATCAACTACCTC
>CALKHD010000029.1 GCA_938092195.1 uncultured Flavobacteriales bacterium
AAATGAATGGGGGCCTTTGAAAAAGGTCATGGTCGGTCACGGCCGAGACATGGGGCCTGCGCCCACTGCAGCCGATTCATATGACCCCACATCGAAAAAGCACCTTCTGGAAGGAACCTACCCAAAGGCGCAAGACGTAGAAGCTCAGCTCGATCAATTGGCCGACCTCCTCTCACTTGAAGGTGTGGAGGTCATTCGCCCTGCTGATGTGCCAGACCTTGAACAGGTGTTTGCGCGGGATGTCGGCCTGGTCATCGACGGCGTCTTTATTCGCTCTCGAATGATCGCAGATCGACAAGCGGAATGGGAAGGCATTGCCCCCCTGTTGAAAAACACGCAGGTGAACACCTTGCCTGATGATGCAGAGTTGGAAGGCGGCGATGTTGTGGTGATGGACGATGTGATTGCCGTGGGCGTCACACGCCGGTCAGATTTGCTCGATCTCCAAACCTCACGTACGAACCAAGCGGGACTGGACTTCCTGGCCAGCACTTTTCCGAACCGAGAAGTATGGGGTGCAGAGCTTCACAAGGATGATGACGACCCCACCCATTGTGCGCTTCATTTGGACTGTGCGTTCATGCCTTTGGGGCTGGGTCAAGCCATTGTCTGCCCCGACGCATTCCTGGATCGAGATCAACTCCACAAATTGACCGATCGATTTGATGAAGTGATCAACATCAGCTTGCAAGAAGCCGCATTGCTTCAATCCAATCTTCTTCACGTGGCGCCAGAAGTCATCCTGATCGACCCCCGGTTCGACCGTTTGTCGGCCATTTTGCGCGAGAAAGGATACCGCCTCATTGAATGCCCCATGAACCATGTGGGAAAAATGGGAGGCTTGTTTCGATGCGCCACACTTCCATTGCTTCGCTCCCATTGATTCGCACAACACAAGCAAGACCCTGCCATGTCTGAACAATCCTCGAATCTCATCATGATGATTCGCCCTGCGTCGTTCCGAATGAACGAGCAGACCGCCGTCAACAATGGATACCAAAAGGAGTCGACTCAAGGATCAGACCCTGAGTCACTGGCTCAAACGGAATTTGATGGCGTTGTTGCGGCTTTGCGAAGCGCCGGGATCGAAGTGGCGGTGTTCGAGGATGATCCTGAAGCCGATACACCCGACGCCTTGTTCCCCAACAATTGGGTGAGCTTTCACGCCGATGGCCGGGTTGGCTTGTACCCCATGTTCGCGGTCAACCGGAGAAGAGAGCGGAGAGAATCGCTGATTCACATGCTCGCCAGCGATCATGGACGAGACTTGGATGAATTCGTGGACTTTACTGAATTCGAGCAACATGACGTTTTTCTGGAGGGCACTGGGAGCCTGATTTTGGACCGCACGAACCGAATCGCTTATGCATCCATTGGACCCAGAACCGATGAGCAGGCCGCTGAACAATTCTGTGAGGCCTTTGGATACCAACTGGTGGCGTTCACTGCCCACCAGACTCAAGGTGACGCCTTGGCGCCCATTTATCACACCAACGTCATGCTCGCCATTGGAAGCCATTGGGCTGTGGTCTGCGATGAAATTGTCACCGATCCTCATGAACGCCAGCACCTGATGGAACAATTAAAAGCCAGCGGACGTGATGTGATCCAGGTCACTGCTGACCAGGTCAACGGATTTGCGGGCAATGTCCTAGAAGTCCAAGATCAAGCCGGAAAGAAATTCCTGGCCATGTCCACGGCCGCCTTTGAGTCCTATACCCCAGAACAAAGGGCCTCTCTGTCCGCACACGCCACCTTGATTCATGCCCCCATTCCCACCATCGAAACATGCGGTGGTGGCTCTGTTCGTTGCATGATGGCCGAAGTTTTTCTCCCAAGTACCCCACATTGAAAATGCGACTTGACCAAAACTTGCAGCAGATGGCTTCTGCAGCATTTGAAACTGCTTTTGGGCGTCCCATCGACGCCAAGGACGTCTCTGTTCAGAAAACGCGAAAGGAGTTTGCCGGTGATCGCACCATTGTCTGCTTTCCATTGGCTCGGCACAGCCAATGTGCCCCAGATGCCACAGCCCATAAATTGGGTGAAGCCATGGTCCATCTGGACGGCCCTGTCCAAGGGTTCAATGTGGTCAAGGGATTTTTGAACCTTGAATTGGAAGCCAGCTATTGGCAAGATTGGCTTTTGGGAGAAGCCTCTTCCCCCAACTATGGAATCCAACCCGCGGGGAGTGCGCCCCATGTGATGGTGGAGTACAGCTCGCCAAACACCAACAAGCCCCTTCATTTGGGGCATTTGCGCAACAATTTCCTAGGTCATTCAGTCAGTCGAATTTTGGAAGCCAATGGCCATACAGTCACCAAAGTTCAAATCATCAATGACCGTGGAATTCACATCTGCAAGTCCATGGTGGCTTGGCGCAAGTTTGGCGATGGCGAGACCCCTGAAAGCAGTGGATTGAAAGGCGACAAACTGGTCGGCAAGTACTACGTGGCCTTCGACAAGGCTTATAAAGAAGAGGTTCGCGGCTTGGTGCAAGACGGAATGTCCGAAAAAGAGGCCGAGGCCTCTGCCCCCATCCTCATGGAGGCGCAAGACACCTTGCGCTTGTGGGAAGGTGGGGATGGAGACACCGTCTCGTTGTGGAAGACCATGAACAGCTGGGTCTATGCTGGTTTTGAGACCACCTACGCCACCATGGGCGTAGAATTCGACAAGCTGTATTACGAGAGCGACACCTACCTCACTGGAAAAGAGCGGGTCCTCGAAGGACTGGAGAAGGGCATCTTCGAAAAAACGGAAGACGGAGCGGTCTGGATCGACCTCACCAACGATGGTCTGGATCGCAAGCTCCTGCTGAGAAAGGACGGGACCACAGTGTACATGACCCAGGACATTGGAACCGCACTGCTGAGGTTTCAAGACTGTCCCGATTTGGACCGACAGGTCTACACCGTGGGGAACGAGCAGGAATACCACTTCAAAGTGTTGTTCCTCATCCTCTCTAAGCTGGGGTATGAGCAGGCCGACAGATGTCACCACCTGAGCTACGGAATGGTGGAGCTGCCAGAAGGCAAAATGAAGTCCCGCGAGGGCACCGTTGTGGATGCCGATGACCTCATGGCCGAGATGTTTGGGATCGCCCGGGACATCGCCCAAGAAGCAGGCAAACTTGATGGGCTAGATGAAGAAGAGCAAAACTCTGTATTTCAAAGAGTTGGGCTTAGCGCGCTAAAGTACTACCTGCTGAAGGTGGACCCGAAAAAGAACATGATGTTCGACCCAAAGGCGTCCATTGACTTTTACGGCAATACTGGACCATTCATTCTGTTCAATTATGTGCGCGGCCGAAGCATCCTGCGCAAAGCCGAAACTGAACCTGTATCAGGCGGCATCGCTTGCCCTGAAGCCGATGAAATGGACCTCATCGGACTCCTTCACGATTTCCCAGAAGTGATCGAAGAATCGGCCATCACTTACAACCCATCCCTTCTGGCCAATTGGTGTTACGACATCACCAAGGCTTACAGCAGCTATTACCAGGACCATTCGATCTTGGGAGCGGACGATGATCAAGTCATCGCCTTGCGGCTGGTCATCACAGAGCGGTTCACGCGTTGCCTCCATTTGGGCATGAACCTGCTGGGCATTTCTTTGCCCGAGCGCATGTGACTCAAACGTCCATGCGTCGCCTCACCACCTGATTGCCAAAGTCAAACTTGAGCATCTCGGGTCGGCTTGCGGCTTTCATGTTGTGTTTATGGGTGCCCTTGGTCACATCCAATTTGGACTCTCCCCCCTCCCACTCCACATGGCAAGAGCCCACTTCTTGGGCTTCGATGGTCACCCCAATGTGCCCTTCATCGCTCCAAGTGCACGACACAACGCGTGCGTAAACACCTTGGTTGCGACCGCGCATCATCATCGCAATGAATCGGCGGTACAGCACATACAAGAACATTGCCATGAGGCCAACAAACAGCACCTGAGAGAGGAGGTCGAGACTGGGCATTTGTCAGAGGTTTAGGAGGATGGGAAATTCAAAGGGAAAGGATGTTCCCCACATCGGAGACTGCCTGATAACGTTCGAAAATGACATCGGCATTGGGCACCACTTCTCGGATGGTCAAGGCCACATATTTCCCGCCTCCGCTGGACTTCCTCTTCACATCCACATCATCGGGGAACTCAGCAAGAACAGCTTCGATCTTCTCCGGCTGATTGGGTGCGATGAACTTGAACATGTACTCTGAGGGCCATGTGTGATGGGCATCCAATTGAGCCCGCAATCCGCTGAGACGGTCTTCGTCCATGGCCGCTAAGTTATCGCCCCAAACGGTGAAAGGGGCACCCAATGGGCACCCCTTTCTCATCAACTCCTCAAAAGAGGACAGTGGTTTTGGTCTGCAGCTGGATTACTCCGGGCAATCCTGACCATAGATCTGGAAGAAGTCCAGCAGGTCATTAATGTTGATGGTTCCGTCGCCGTTCAAGTCACCAGGACATGGAGGTGTGTATTCACACGTTCCATCGTTGGTGTTGGCCAAGGCATTGTAGTTCTCTGCCATGGGGTCCGTGCAGCCTTCCATCGGAAGGAT
>CALKHD010000030.1 GCA_938092195.1 uncultured Flavobacteriales bacterium
ATGTCGGTCCTGAGCGAAATTGGAGGAGTAGATGAGTCTTTGGTTCGCAACCAGGACGACGAGCTGAATTACCGTTTGACAGAATCCGGTTGGCGCATTTGGTTCGATTCCAGAATTCGATCAACGTATCACGCGCGGTCCAGTTATCGCCGATTGTTCAAGCAATACAGGCAATACGGCTACTGGAAAGTCTTTGTGAATCAAAAGCACCGAACCGTCACCACATGGCGCCAGTTGGTTCCGGCAGCCTTTCTTTTTTCGCTGGCTGTTTTTGGGGGCTTGGCGTTAATCGGGGAAGGCCTGTCTTCGGAATCGGTTTGGGCCAAGTTGAGCCAACAGACCACAGTTTTGATTGCGGGATCGTGGTTGCTCGGTGCGATTGGAGCCATGGTTTTGTCGGCGATTCGGCCCAAAGACATGTGGGGTGTGATTCGTGGTTTTGCTGTGCTTCACTTGGCTTATGGTTGGGGGTATTGGCAGGGCATTTGGCGATTTGCTGTTCTCAGGCAGAGGCCTTCTTCGGCGTCTAAAGCTTTGACCCGATGAGGGGCGTTGCAGAGGGCTTTGAGAAATGGGGCTGGCGTCTCTTGATGCCAGCATTGTTGTTTGGAGGGGTGGCTGCTGGATATGTCCTGCTTGTGGTTTCTCTGATGCGGTTGTACTCATGGAGGAGCGCCACTGCCCCTTCGCGTTGGCGCTTGGCTGGCGGCACCCATTGGTGGATGGGGTATTACGCGCTTCAGTGCTTGGGTGGACTTTGGAGTGCCAACCATGACGCTTGGGCCATGAGTTTGGAGGTCAAGGCCGCTTTGCTCGTGCTTCCACTGGTGGCGGCCGTTCCCGGCCGTGCCCTCCTTCGTGATTTTTGGTGGTCCGTGGGGTGGTCTGTGTCGGTCTATTTGCTCTGGCGATGGGCCAATGCAGGCTGGATTTATGGGGCTTCAGGGGACCTCAGTCATTGGCGTTACGCCAAGTTTTCAGGGGATGTTCACCCCACATACTTGAGCCTACATACCGCTGTGGCTTGGTTGGGTTTGGGGGCTTATTGGGGCGGTGGTCGTCGTGCTGGACTCGTTTTCTTTTCTGCGTTGCTGGCCATTTCACTGGGTTTGATGGGGTCCAAGGCGGGCATTTTCGCTGCGGTTGGCATGGTGGTTCTGGACGTGGTGTTGCGAAAGAGATGGGCGGCCAGTGCCAGGCAGCCCCTCTGGGCATCCTTGATGTTTTTGGTTCTCCTGGTTTCCTCAGCCTATGTCATGTCCAAGGCGAGGTTTGAAGAGATGGCCTCGGCCAGGGAGTTGGTGAAGAGCGATGACGCACCAGTGTCGAGCAGCAGTGCGGGCCGCGTGGCCGTGTGGCGAACGGCTTTTGGGGTGTTGGGTGATCATCCTTTTGGGGTGGGTACCGGAGACGTGACCGATGAGCTGATGGTCAGGTACAATGAAGGAAACATCACCTATGCCAGCGAGCGACGGCTCAATCCCCACAACCAGTGGCTTCAGGCGGGTGTGGCCTTTGGTTGGCCCGGGGTGCTGCTGGTGACACTGGCCTTGGGCCATTGGTTTTTCTTTGGTTGGTCTCGCCGGAGCCGTTGGTTATTGTTGACGGGGGCCTTGGTGGCCAGTCACGCCATGGTCGAGTCGGTATTGGAAACCCAAAGAGGTGTGGTCTTCATCATGTGGATGTTTGTGGCGCTTCAGGGTGAGACCGAAGGAAAGGAGGGGGGCTCTTCCTGATCTGCCTTACCTTCTAATGCCTCATGCCTCAGAACTTGCCCCCTCCACCTTCAGAATTAGACCTTAAAGCAGACATTGTTTTCAACGCGTCTAACCCTCTTTTAATGAGGCAGTTGAGTACTTGTGTTGGGTTCGGTTCTTTGGAGGATAAAATGGGGAGGTGGTACCGATTTGTTCGGGATGCCATCCGGTACGATCCTTACTCGATTGATTGGTCAGAGAAGGCCAATTCAGCTTCTCGAACGTTGGAAAATCAAAGGGGCCATTGTGTGCACAAAAGCGTCCTGTTCATTGCGGGTTTGCGGGCTTTGGGTGTTCCAGCTAGGTTGGGTTTGGCCCGCGTGGCCAATCATTTGGGGACGGAGTCTCTGGAGAGAAAACTGGGAAGTCACATATTGTCGCCGCATGGTTATGCAGCACATTGGGATGGAAGCAAGTGGGTGAAGTCCACCCCCGTCTTCAACGCTGAGTTGTGTCAAAGACTGGGGACGCAACCTTTGGAATGGAGTCAGCATGAAGACCGTTTGCTACAAGCCTCGGATTCTTCAGGGTCGCGATTTATGGAATACTTGGAGGATTTCGGGCTGCATTCCACCTTTCCGGGGGCCCTCATTCATGAAAAGCTCAAGGCGGAATACCCTAAATGCTTTGACGAATCGGGACAGTGGAGGCTCATTGGTGAATGAACGCCAGACTTGAGCCAGTGTCCTTAATCTTTTTTCTGACCTGCGGTGTTGGAGGCTTGTACCGCCTCTGAGGACGTCTCGCTGGCATTGTTTTTCACCTCCATTGCGGCCTGAACAAAGGCCTTGAAAAGCGGGTGGGGGGTGACCACGGTGCTCTTGTATTCCGGGTGGAATTGAGCGCCCACAAACCACGGGTGTTCAGGGACTTCCACAATCTCTACAAGCTTGGAGTCAGGGTGTGTTCCCGTTGGGATCATGCCGTTTTGAATGAACTGTTCGCGGTAGGCATCATTGAATTCGTACCGGTGGCGGTGGCGTTCCTCTGTGGCCAAGGTTCCGTATGCTTGGGCAGCCTTCGATCCGGGCTCCAATGAGCAGGGGTATGCACCCAAACGCATGGTTCCTCCCATGTCGGCAAGTCCTTTCTGTTCTTCCATCAAATCAATGACGGGGTCATCGGTGTAGTCCTTGATTTCAGTGCTGTGCGCAGCCTCAAGGCCCAGGACGTTGCGGGCAAATTCGATCACAGCGCATTGCATGCCCAAGCAAATGCCGAAGAATGGAACGTGTTGTTCTCGCGCGTAACGAATGGCTTCGATTTTCCCGTCGATTCCACGGGAGCCAAAGCCCGGGGCAACCAAAATGCCATCGACTTGTGCGAAGAGGTCTTCTGTGTTGTCGGGTTGGACTTGCTCAGAATGAACCCAGTTCAATTTGACTTCGACGCTGCATGCCGCGCCTGCATGGATAAAGGCCTCGGCTATGCTCTTGTAGCTGTCCTTCAGCTCCACATACTTTCCAATGAGCGCGATGGTGATCTGCTGCTTGGGGTTTTTGTGTCGTTGGAGGAAGTTCATCCATCGACTCAGGTCCATGGGAACCTTGGCATCGACGCCCAGTTTTTGCAGCACTACCTCGTCCAAACGTTCTTCTTGCATCAAAAGAGGAACGTCGTAAATGGTCTCTGCGTCAATGGATTGGATGACTGCGTCTGAATCAACATTGCAGAACCTGGCCATTTTGTTTCGGATGGACCGAGACAATTCGTGTTCGGTTCTGCACACAAGGACATCCGGCTGAACGCCGAACTCCAAGAGTTGCTTTACGCTGTGTTGCGTGGGCTTTGTCTTCAGCTCGCCTGCAGCCGACAAATAGGGGACGAGGGTCAAGTGGATGACCAAGGTGTCCTTGGGTTGCTCCCAGCGCATTTGACGCACAGCCTCGATGTACGGCAGAGATTCAATGTCGCCTACAG
>CALKHD010000031.1 GCA_938092195.1 uncultured Flavobacteriales bacterium
TGTCTTGGACCTCAGAAGAGGTGGATGGACGTCTCCAGCGCATCATGAAGGACATTCATTCGCAATGCGTCGAATATGGCCGCCAGGCGGATGGATCAGTGGACTACGTTCAGGGCGCGAATATCGCCGGCTTTGTGAAGGTCGCCGATGCGATGATTGACCAGGGTGTGGTCTAACAAATGAGAGCAAAAAAAGGGGTGTAGGCGCGGACCTACGAAGGGTCTGAGTCCCATTCCTACAGCCTGTTCAAGGACTCTGAAGTACGTTTGAACGTCTACGGCATGCATTTAAGCCGTAGGTGCCACGAGGCAAGCGTGGCAGGCAAGCAATTTGGTTAAGTGAAGCGCCCTGGAAAAGTCCGGGGCGCTTTTCATTTGGACCCTTTTGTGTCTGTCAAGGACACGAGAAGCTCAGCGGTCTGTGCAGAGCTCGATCAAGACTTTCCCTGCATCTCCAGGGTGAAGGAAGGCGATGGTTTTGCCATCGGCCCCAGGTTTTGGACCTGTGACAATGCGGTATCCCAACCCCTGCAATCGTGTCAATTCAGCCTGCAAGTCATCCACATAAAAGGCGATGTGATGAAGTCCCGGTCCGCGACGCTCCAAGTGTTTCGCAATGGCGCTGTCTGGAGAGGTGGGGACCAAAAGTTCAACTTTGCTTTCACCGGTCTGGAAGAAGGAGGTCAGCACGGATTCTCCAGCGACGGATTCCCGTTTGTAAGAAGGACTTCCGAGTACCTCTCCAAAAATGCGCTCTGCTGCATCTAAATCTTCAACGGCAATGCCGATGTGCTCAAGTTTTTTCATGATGAGACAGGTGCTGTGGGCAGCCGGTCAGCAGCCAGTCTGAGGGCGTGTTGTTCCACCTCATCGCTGTCCCATTGGGCTTCTATGTCAGGTCGGTCCATGACCTCTTGCATGATTCCATCTTGGATCTGCCCAAGTGCCAAGGCCTCGCTGTATGGGAGGTGGCTAAAGGTCACCATGGAGTACAAAGGCTTCCATTGGTCGGGATGCAGGTTGGTGAGCCGCCGTTCGATTCGCTTTTGGAGCAGGAACCGAGGGTCACCAGTGCGGTCCCTCATTTCAATGAAATTTCGAAGGGCCAAGTCCCCAATGGCATCTCCATTCTGCTTGCGCAATTGTGTGAATTCCGTCATCAATGAAGGCCAAGCCGATTCATCGGGTGAACCTCCGTGAGCATCGAGCAAGTCGGCCATCACGCGGGCGTCTTCAAACCCGCTGTTCATGCCTTGGCCGTAAAAGGGAACAATGGCGTGGGCGGCATCTCCCATCAGCACCACATGCTCCCCCTGGTGCCATGGGTTGCATCGGGTCATGACCAAGGAACTGGTGGGGTTCTGGTTCCAGTCTCGATCAAAGTCGGGGACCAAATCCAAAACGTCGGGGAAGTGCTCATGGAAGTAATCCCGGGCCGCTTCTGCATCGGGGATGGAGTCAAAGCCCTGGTCGCCTTCGTAAGGTGCGAACAGGGTGCACGTGAAGGTCTTGTCTGGATTGGGCAGCGCCATCAGCATGAAATGCCCCCGCGGCCAAATGTGCAAGGCTTCTGGGTCGATGGCGAAGTCGCCAGCGGAATTTGGTGGCATGGCCACCTCCTTGTAACCGTGGGCCAAGTAAGATTGACTGAAGTCAAAGCGGTCCGACTTCATCATGCGCTGGCGCACGGCGCTGAATGCCCCATCTGTGCCAAACATCCTTTGATGACGCGCGGATTTGCCCCCTTTGAAGGACAGGTTTAACCCTCCGTCTTTGGCCTGAAAGTCGGCCAATGGGTGCTCGAAATGGACCGAAACCAACCCTGTGGCTTCGGCGCTTTCCATCAAAATTCGGTTCAATGGACCGCGGGCCACTGAGTAAATGCACTGGTCGTGTCCAAACCTCCCTTTCCCTGGAAGACCGTAAGGCTGGTAAGTCAATGTGCCATCCAAGGCGTGCATGCACCTCGCTTTCACGGGCATGGCAATGGAACGGACAGCATCTACAGCGCCGGCCAATTCCAGGGCCTTCCAGCCGCGCTCACTCAATGCGAGATTGATGGACCGTCCAGCGGCATCGCCCACCTTTCGCGGGTCAGCTCGCCGTTCGTATACATCTACTTTGTGTCCGCGATTGGCAAGGAGAAGGGCCATTAAGCTGCCCACAAGGCCAGCCCCCACCACCGCCATGCCGCGATCGTCGCTCATGCTTCCAAGGCTTGGGCGAGGTCGGCGATCAAGTCCTCGGCATCTTCAATGCCACAGCTGAGTCGAATCAGGCTGTCGTCGATGCCCAATTCGGCGCGTTGCTCGGCAGGCACAGAGGCATGGGTCATGAGGGCAGGGTGCTCGATCAGGCTTTCCACGCCACCGAGGGACTCGGCCAACGCAAAGAATCGAGTGGACTCGCAGACTTTTTTGGAAGCATCGAGGCTGTCGTCTGCCAATGTGAAGCTGATCATTCCACCAAAATCATTCATCTGCCTCGCCGCAACGTCGTGGTTATGGAAGTGGGCAAATCCAGGCCAATAGACCTTGTCTACTTTGGGGTGCGCCTCCAGCCATTCAGCAACAGCCCGTCCATTGATGCAGTGCTGCTTCACGCGAATGCCCAAGGTCTTGATGCCTCGAAGCACCAAAAAGCAATCCATGGGGCCAGGAACGGCACCGACATTGTTTTGAATGGTCCGCAATTCAGCGTCCACGGCAGCATCCTTGGTCATGAGGCAACCCATGACCACATCGGAGTGACCACCGAGGTATTTGGTGACGCTGTGC
>CALKHD010000032.1 GCA_938092195.1 uncultured Flavobacteriales bacterium
GATGGCGTGGACAACCAAAGTCCCGGATTGAACTTCTCACTCGGCAATTTTTTGGGCGCCCCTGAGCTCGACGTGATGAAGGTGGACATTGTTGCGGGTGCCAGCAGCGCCTTTTATGGCCCGGGTGCTTTCAATGGCGTGGTCTCCATGGAAACCAAGTCGCCGTTCCGATTCCCTGGCGTGTCTGTAAGCGCAAAAGTGGGGGAGCGCAACCTCACGGAAACAGGTTTCCGCTACGCGGATTACATCGAGAACAGCGAAGGCAACCCTGTCCTGGGTTTCAAGGTGAATGCCTTCAGGTTCAGCGCCGATGACTGGGTGGCCGACAATTACAACCCGGTGGATGGCACCGATTATGGCTTGGACAATCCCGGCGGATATGACGCTGTCAACGTATACGGAGATGAGTACCGAACGGTCTTTGACTACAGCGGAGACAACAGTTCCAACGCCCGCGGTCTGGGTGCCTTTTACAGAACGGGCTACCGCGAGATTGACTTGGTGGATTACGGTACCAAGAACCTAAAGGTGTCCACGGCCATGCACTTGCGTTTGCAGCCGGATCAAACCTATGAGTCCGCTGAACTGGTCTATGGATTCAACTCGGGTTTTGGCACCACGGTTTACCAAGGAGACAATCGCTTTTCGCTTCGCAACATCGAGTTCTACCAGCACAAGTTGCAGTTGTCCAAACCGGGAAAGTGGTTTGTTCGTGCATACCGCACCAGTGAGGACGCTGGCAACAGCTACGACCCTTATGCCACCGCATTGCGGCTGCAGGAAAACTCAAGAAGCGATTACAGCCACTCCAAGGTCTACTACCGTTACTGGGTGGACAGCATCGCGCCGGTCATCGATGCGACCTACCCTGGCCTGGAGCAGATTGGCGTTGACCCCAATTACGGCTTTCCCATTTTTGATTATCCCGAAGGGTCCGAGGAGGCTTGGTATGCCACCAATGCCGATTCTTTGATGATGTGGCACAATCAAGTGGCCTCTTGGGCAAATTCTGGGACGGCAGGATTGCCGGATGTGGCGCAAGACCCCTTGGGCTTTTTGGCGCCCGGCACAGAGGCCTTTGATGCAGAATTCAACCGCTTGATTGCAGCCAAGAACAATGAAGAGGAGGGGGGCACTCGGTTCTTTGACCAATCGAGCTTGATTCATGCCCAAGCTGAGCGCATTTTTAAGCCGGAGGGATTCGAAGAGATTCGTTTTGGTGCCAATTTCAGACGCTACACCCCGAACAGTGCGGGCACCATTTTTAGTGACACAGCAGGGGTGGTGATCACCAACCAGGAGATGGGTCTGTACGGAGGTGCTCGCAAGCGCTTTGCGAAAGACAAAGTCATCGCCACGGCCACCATCCGCGCCGACAAGAATCAAAACTTTGACTGGGTGGTGTCTCCAGCGGCGTCCTTGGTCTGGCAGCCGAGAGAACAAGACTACATGCGGGTGAGCTTCAGCAGCGCACTCCGCAACCCGACCTTGGCCGACCAATACTTGTTCTTGGATGTGGGCCCTGCTACCCTGGTGGGCAACTTGGAAGGGCGAGACAGTTTGGTCACGTTGTCCAGTTTTGTGGATTATCGGAACAGCATATCGGCTACCGCGGGCCTGCCCTTCGGCAACCTCGATACCATGCAGTTCTTCAACATTGCTCCATTGAGGCCTGAACAGGTTCGCTCCATAGAGGTGGGTTATCGGACCACACTTTGGGACCGACTTTACTTGGATGGAAGTTGGTATTACAGCCAGTACAATCACTTCATTGGTTACAACATTGGATTGGATGTTCTCTTCCAAAACCCCACATTCCCAGAAGCTGTGACCGGGGTGGATGTCTTTCGTTATGCGGCCAATTCCATCAATACGGTCCGCACCACGGGCGCTTCCATTGGCGCCAACTGGTATGTCGGCGACCATTGGATGATTTCCGGCAACTACAGTTGGAATCGATTGGTCAAGACCGATGAGGACGATCCCATCATCCCCGCGTTCAATACCCCCGAACACAAGTACAACCTGGGGTTGAGCGCACGGGACTTGAGATTGAGGGAGGCGAGCACATGGGGAGCGGGAATCAATTATAAGTGGGTAGAGGGCTTCCTTTTTGAAGGTTCACCTCAATTCACAGGGCTGGTTCCCACGTTCGATGTACTGGACATTCAGGCCAATGCGCGCATCGATGCTTGGAACATGACCGTCAAAGCGGGGGCGTCCAACATACTTGAAAACAAGCACATAGAGGCGTATGGCGGGCCTTCGGTAGGCCGTTTGGCCTATTTGAGCCTGTTGTTTGAAGTGAACACCAAAAACCAATAATTCTAACGCCAACCGACGCTTACAAATTTGTTCGTCATCCTTCGACGAATGGCATGTGTAATTCGTACACACTCCGCGCGGTTGACTATCTTCCCAATTCAACTTAGGGACCAAACCATGAAGCAAACTTGTCTCCTGATGGCTGCTTTTGCCATCTGCATGACCGCTGGAGCGCAGACTCGATACCTCGACGAAGTGTTCAGTGATGTCACCGTAACCTCGAATATTCAATACGGCACCAATGTGACCGTGATCACCGCATTGCAAGGTCAGCCGCCGGCAGCCCAGCCACTGGTGTTGGACTTGTACGAACCAGCTGGCGATACGGAAACCGATCGTCCATTGCTGCTCTACTTCCACACAGGAAACTTTTTGCCGCAGTACGTCAACGGCAGCCCTCTTGGAACCAAGACGGACAGCAGCTCAGTTGAGATTTGCACGCGTTACGCCAAAATGGGCTACGTCGTTGCCAGTGTGGACTACCGTGTAGGATGGAATCCAACGGCAGCCACCCAGTCAGAGCGCACGCTGCAGCTCATTCAAGCGGCTTACCGCGGTGTGCAGGACAGCCGCACAGCGGTTCGTTTCTTCCGCAAGGACGTCGCCGAATCCAACAATACGTATGGCATTGATGACACCAAGATTGCCATGTTGGGTGAAGGCACAGGTGGATACATCACCTTGGCTTCTGCAGGCATCTCCAGCTATGCGGACATCATTCTTGATGACACGGGAGCGGCCATTGAAAAGTTCTACTACGATCCAGGCGACGGTTCTTCCATTCCAATGGTGATCGAGGGCATCCATGGTGACCCCGATGCAACTACCGACACCTATGCACCCGCGACATCTGGTGGGTTCCAGCTTTGTATGGCCAACCACGTCGGATACTCTTCAGATTTCAACTTCCAAATGAACCTCGGTGGTGCATTGGGTGATTTGAACTGGATGGACGAGGGAGACATGCCAACGGTGAGCTTCCATTGTCCGCATGACCCATTTGCTCCTTACGAGACTGCGGTTTTGATCGTACCCACGACCAACGAGCCTGTGGTTGAAGTGAGCGGTGCTTATGACATCCATGAGGAGATCAATGGATATGCGACCAACAACAACGCCATTTTCGCCGATGCCGACATTGAAGACGTCGCTTCAGACGTCAACAATGGTTGGGATGGACTCTTCCCTGTGTTCAACAGCTACAACGAGGATGGAGTGGCCACTGAACCCTTTGACAGTTCACCATGGCAGTGGTGGAGCGAAGCAGCCACCCAGGCCTATGATGATGCATACGGCACAACCATTGTGGCCACGCAGTTGACATTGAACCCCACCATGGGAGAAGCAGAAGCCATGGGTTGGATCGATCAAATCGTCGACTACAACACCCCGCGTATGGGATTGGCTCTGGGTACATTGACCGAAGGGCAAATCAACAGCCAAGGGGTTCGATACATCGATGAGGTGTTTGCGGATGTGACTGTGACACCAAACGTGCAGTACGGAACCAACATCACGGTGATTCCTGCTTTGCAAGGCCAGCCACCGGCGGCCCAGCCTTTGATGCTCGACCTCTACGAGCCTGCTGGAGACACGCAGACGGACCGTCCATTGATCTTGTACTTCCACACAGGTAACTTCTTGCCTCAGTATGTGAATGGCAGCCCCTTGGGCAACAAGGACGACTCTTCTACCGTGGCCATCTGTACCGAGTTTGCCAAGAAGGGATATGTCGTGGCCAGCTGCGATTATCGCCTGGGTTGGAATCCCACTGCGGCCACTCAGTCTGAGCGTACGCTCCAGTTGATTCAAGCGGCTTACCGCGGGGTTCAGGACAGCCGCACAGCGGTTCGCTTTTTCAGGAAGTCAGTGGCCGAGGACAGCAACCCATACGGGGTGTCCAGTTCCAAAATCGCCATGTTTGGTGAGGGAACAGGAGGCTATATCACGTTGGCTTCTGCCGGAATTTCCGACTACAACGACATCATTCTCACCGACGAGGGATCACCCATCGAGAAGTTCTACTACGATCCAGGTGATGGTACATCCATTCCCATGGTGATCGAGGGCATCCACGGAGACCCCAATGCCACCACGGACACCTATGCTCCAGCCTCTTCTGGTGGATTCCAGCTCTGTATGGCCAACCACGTTGGATACAGCTCAGACTTCAACTTCCAAATGAACATGGGTGGTGCTTTGGGTGACCTGAATTGGTTGGATGAAGGAGATGTTCCCACTGTGAGCTTCCACGCTCCACACGACCAGTTTGCACCATATACATCGGGTGTTTTGATTGTTCCAACCACCAACGAGCCTGTTGTGGAAGTGAGCGGTGCCTACGACGTTCACTCAGAGATCAACGGTTATGCGACCAACAACAATGCTGTGTTTGCGGAGATTGGCTTGCCTGACCCTGCTGCCGCATTGGGCAACCAAGGCTGGGATGGTTTGTACCCCGTCTTGAACAACTATGACGAGAACAACATGCCGACTGAGCCATTTGATGGTTCACCATGGCAGTGGTGGGACGTAGCAACCACTGAAGCGGTGGACGCGGCCAATGGAACCACCATTGCAGCGACGCAGCTCACCTTGAACCCCACCATGGGTCCTGCTGAGGCTTCCTTCTGGATTGATGTGATTGCCGATTACACGGCACCTCGTTTGGCAGTGAGCTTGGATGTTGCACAATTGGGACCTGGTTGTACGGATGAGACGGCTTGCAACTACAGCGCGTTGTCCACCACCGACGATGGCTCTTGTGAATTTGCTGAGGAAGGTTTCGATTGCGATGGAAACTCCTTGACTGTTCCTGGATGTACTGACTTGATTGCCTGTAACTACGATGGCTTTGCCACCGAGGATGATGGTTCATGTGACTACATGGATACGGCACTCCCAACAGGTGCTGAGAACGTTTGGCTCGTGGGTCTGACATTGTCGGGCACCGAGAACGAGCCATTGGCTGGTGGTTGTGAATTGGATGGAGGTGTGAATCCGAACCTCTCAGTCAACGGGGTGTTCCTCGGTGATGGAACCGGTGGGCCACTTGTGATGTCCAATGTGACGGACCCAACAGGTGGACTTCTCGCTTCCCTTGTGGCGATTGTGAGTGCCACTCCAGTCGGAATGTGTGGAGGTCAATTCACAGTGAACCTTTCTGGCAACGTGTTGACCTTGGCTCAGCAGAACGGTGTGTGGAGAACGATTGTTCCTGTGCTCGGTCCCCAGTACTTGTGGGCAGCGCCATTGAGCAACTTCACCATTGGTTGTGGTGACCCAACCGCATGCAACTTCTCTTCACCTTGTGATTTGAGCTTGGCCTGTGACTTCACCGATACCGACGGCGACGAGATCCTGGACTGCAATGAGATTGCAGGTTGCAGCGACGAAACCGCTGACAACTACAATGCGAACGCGACGGACGAGGGTCCCTGCAACTACAACGGTTGCATTGACACCGATGCCACAAACTTTGACAGCTCTGCCAACACAGACGACGGAAGCTGCCAATACGAAATCGTATTCCGTGTGAATGCCTCAGGACTTGGCGGAGACGCTGACTTGGACATTGCTGGATCCTTCAACAATGGAGGTGACCCCGGTACAGCCATGATGGAAATGGGCTACGGCGTTTGGGAAGCCACGTTGATTTTGGGTGTGGGCGACTTTACGTTCAACTACCGCAACGGAGGTGTTTCTGAAATGGTGATGGGCGATTGTGAAGATGGCGGTGCACGCCAGCTCACCGTGTCCGACAGCCCCATGACATTGACAGCAGTGTGCTTCGGTGACTGCGGCCTTTGCGCAGGTTGTACAGATCCATTCAGTGCAGAGTACAACCCCTTCGCGGGTGCGGACGACGGAAGTTGTGCCACCGCCATTTTGGAGGGATGTACCTATGCTGATGCAGACAACTACAACCCAGCTGCCACAGTGGACAACGGGTCTTGTGAAATCTCTGGCACCAGTGCCTGCCCAACTGACCTCGACGGAGACGGTGCCACTGCGGTGGGTGACCTTCTGATGTTGCTGGGAACGTTCGGTGCAGTTTGCGAATGAGTTTTCAGACAGAACGAATTGAGAAAGGCGTCCCATTGGGGCGCCTTTTTTCTTGTCTTGACAATGGTGAATTCAATCGGTACGGCGGTGAACAGCGGGTCGAAGCAGGGGAGAGATGAATCAAATTCGGTGTGTCGGATTGGCGATGAGGTCCCGTCCGACGGCTTCTAGGTTTTGGTTATGGAGGGCCGTTCGAAGCGTCGAATGGCCCTCTTCAATCGGTGGGTTCTGTGTCATCCATCCTTACTTTGTCGCATGACTTGGCAGAAAGACGTCTCCCTGTTGTTGCTGCGATTGGGTGCAGGAGGATTGATGATTCCCCATGGTTGGGGCAAATTCAACCGATTGATGGAAGGCCTCCAAGCAGGGGAGGTTCAGTTTTATGACTGGATGGGGATTGGCACCGAAGCCTCTTTGGCCTTGGCCGTGATGGGAGAATTGGTGGCTCCTGCCTTTGTCGTGTTGGGGCTCTTTACCCGATGGATGTCCATTCCAGCCGCCATCACCATGGCTGTGGCTGCATTTGGCGCCCATGCCGGAGACCCCATTTCAGACAAAGAACACGCGCTTCTTTTCCTGGTGCCATTTGTGGTTCTGGCCCTCATGGGCGGCGGGCGTTATGCTGCAGACCACAGGCTAAACCGCCCGAAGTAAAGGCCCTCGGGAACCCTCAACCCCCATTGGAAACATCCTTTCTTGGGGCCGTTTCTCTTATGAAAGTGGGCCGCAGGAAAGGTTTAGCCGAGTGAGGCCAGTTGTGCCTTCAAGACTTCGATTTTGGCCATGGCATCGGCTTCTTTGGCGCGCTCTGAGGCCACCACTTGTTCTGGTGCGCCACTGACGAACTTCTCGTTGCTGAGCTTCTTGCGAATGATGTTCAGGAAGCCCTGCTGGTAGTCCAAGTCTTTCTGGATTTTCTCCTTTTCTGCACCAATGTCGACAGCGTCTCCGGCAGGGATGAAAAACTCATGGGTTTCCACCACAAACCCAAATGCTCCGGTGACTTTCTCCTCGATGCGTTCGACGGAAGTAACGTTGCATAAGTGACACACCACGGATTCCAAATGCGCAGGGTAGGACTTGCCTTCGGCGTCCACAATGACTTTTAGGTCCAAAGCCTGCTTGTTGGGGATGTGCCCTTTTTGGCGAATGCCGCGGACCTCAGCCACAATCTTGGTGGTTGTGTCAAAGTCGGAGAGCAGGGGTTCATTCAAGGCCTCACTGGAGCGCTCAGGGAAAGGAGAGTTGCAAAGCAACGTTCCCGGGGTGCGTTCCTTGAGTAGGCTGTACACCTCCTCGGTCAGGAAGGGCGTGAAAGGATGCAGCAAAGACAGCATGCGTTCGAAAATTCGAACCGTGGCGTCATAGGTGGCTCGATCGCAGGGCTCACCGTAGTTGGGCTTGGCGAGTTCCAGATACCAAGAACAGAAGTCGTCCCAAATGTGCTTGTAAGTGGCCATGAGGGCCTCGCTTAAGCGGAATTCCGCGAATGCCTGTTCGATGTCGATGAGCACTTGCTCAGAACGCGCTTCAAACCACTCTATTCCAGAGGCCGCATGGGCGGGTTGGACGGCGGTTTCACTGATTTCCCAGCCCTTGACAAGGCGGAATGCGTTCCAAATCTTGTTGGAGAAATTCCGGCCTTGCTCGCACAAGGACTCGTCAAATGGCAGGTCGTTTCCTGCGGGAGAAGTGAGCAGCATGCCCACGCGGACTCCGTCGGCTCCAAACTGCTTCATCAACTCAATCGGGTCCGGTGAGTTGCCCAAAGACTTGGACATTTTTCGGCCTTGCTTGTCCCTCACAATGCCTGTATAGTAGACGTTTTTGAATGGAGGCGCTTGGCGGTACTCATAACCGGCGATGATCATCCTGGCGACCCAGAAGAACATGATCTCGGGAGCTGTGACCAAGTCGTTGGTGGGGTAGTAGTAGTCCACCTCTTCCTTGGAATGAAAGCCATCAAAAACGCCGATGGGCCACAGCCAGGAGCTAAACCAGGTGTCCAAGACGTCTTCGTCTTGTCGCAAATCAGCGGGTGCGATGGGTCGGCCCGCAGCTTCGGTGGCAAGTTTGGACGCCGTTTCGACGTCGGCCGCCACCACAAACTTGGCGTCGGCAGAAGTTGGTTCGCCTTCATAGTACCAAGCTGGAATCCGATGCCCCCACCACAATTGTCGGGAGATGCACCAGTCCTTGACGTTCTCCATCCAGTTCCGGTAGCTGTTTTTGAATTTGGCAGGATGGAATTGAATGGTGTCGTCCATGACATGGTCCAGCGCTGGCTTGGCCAACTCTTCCATGGCCACAAACCACTGCATAGACAGGCGCGGCTCAATGATGGCTCCTGTGCGCTCACTGCGGCCCACTTTGTTGGGGTGCTCTTCCACCTTCACCAAGTGGCCCGCCTCTTTAAGCGCGGCTGTGAAGGTCTTGCGGGCTTCAAACCGGTCTTGTCCTTCAAACTCGCCACCCACAGCATTGACGGTGCCATTGGGGTTGAGCATGTCGATGACTTCGAGGTTGTGCTTTTGGCCCAAGTCGTGGTCGTTGGGGTCGTGGGCAGGGGTCACTTTCAGGCAACCGGTTCCGAATTCACGGTCCACATAGTCGTCTTGAATGATGGGGATGCTGCGCCCAGCAATG
>CALKHD010000033.1 GCA_938092195.1 uncultured Flavobacteriales bacterium
ATCAATGCCTATGGCACCAATGCTAAAGTGGGCAAGGGTGAATGGATGGTGGTGTTTGACTCGGATTGTTTGATTCCAGAGCGCTATTTCGACATTGTCCAATCCCACCTTCTTGCTCATCCAGAAGTCCAGGTTTTTGGAGGGCCTGATGCCGCACACACTTCATTCACAGATGTTCAAAAGGCCATCAGCCACGCCATGACCTCACCATTGACGACGGGAGGCATCCGGGGTGGAAAGCGAAATGTAGGCGCCTACCATCCGAGGTCGTTCAACATGGGGATTTCTCGCGAGGCGTGGGAGAAAAGTGGCGGTTACCGCATCAGTGTCAAGGGTGAGGACATCGAGTTTTCCATGCGTTTGATTGCCCATGGACTTCACAGTGTGTTGATTCCCGAGGCGCATGTGTATCACAAAAGGCGGACAGATTTTGCGCAGTTCAAAAAGCAGGTTCAGTTTTTTGGGACAGCCAGGGTGAACATTCGGCGGTTTTTTCCCGGCTCCTTAAAATGGATCCATTGGATGCCGACTGCATTCCTTTTCTACGTGCTTTTGATGGTTCCAACCACGTTGATATTGGCGTTTGGCCTGGGATTTAGCCCACAGTTAGCGGCCATTCCTTTGCTGCCATACTTGATCTGGCACTCGGCTCTTTTTATGGAGTCCATGGTGGCCACGCGGTCTTGGAGGGTGGCGCTGATGGTGCCAAAGGCAGCGCGCATCCAGCTGACTTCTTATGGATGGGGCCTCCTAACCGAATATTGGAGAGTCGTGGTCTTGAAGGATCGGGATTCGTTGATTGGAGAGGCGCGCGAAGTGCCGCCATATGCAGTTCAAGACGGCGCCAGAAGATGAGCCATCTCAAATTGTTTGGCCTAATTGCAGGGGTGTTGACGTGCGCTTACCTCATGCTTTGCTTGGCGGGTTCTTCTCGTTGGGAGGTAAGGGCCGTTTCTCAAGCCATCGGACCTTGTGATTCTCCAGTTCAACCTTGGGCCGAAGCATTGCTTACCAAGGGTGCTACCCAGTCCTTGTCTGTAGGGTCAAGGCAAACCGTCCATGGGGCTTGGCCTTTCAGTGCTTTGGCCTGGGGCCCGATCCGGCCTCTCAGCAAAGACACTTCTCGGGTGCAGATGAATGGCACATGGGGCCAACATCAACTTGAATTCGTGGCCCTAAATGAAGAGAATGTATGCCGGTTCGAATTGCATTGGCGGTCCCTTCATGTCCCGTTTTACATGAGGGGTGTAGGAATTTTACTCGGATTTCGCCAAGAGGTCCATGCCCAGTTGGGGCGATGGGCAGAGAAGAAATCAGGTCCGTTGGTCCAGCCATAGGACCTGATTTCATCTCCTTATTTCACCAGGATTCGAAGGCTGTTGCCCACTTTTTTGGCGTTGCCCGTTGCGACCTGAATCAAATAGAGTCCGGATTTCACGTCCAATTCAGTGCGGACAGTCCACATGTTCTGGACCCCCTGGGCTTGGATGTGTTCAGCCGAGAGCTGTTTGCCAGCCAAGTCCAGGACATAGATGTGGTAGAAGCCGGGTCCGGGCAGCCCTGATATGCTCAACTGCGACCCATCAATGGGGTTGGGAAATGCCGTGAGTGAAAGCTTGGAAGCGTTCCAAGCCTCGACGGAATTGATCAGCGGATTCCCTTCGCAATCGTAGCCCTCTTCGGCGTATTCACAGCTGCTGTCCTCTTCCGTTGCTGATGCTTCGAAATTGCAGGCCGTAGAGTCGGTGCAGCCGAGGATTTCGGCGTTGTCACACACCCCGTCTTCGTCGACGTCTGCGGGGCAATCCCCACCGCATTCGCCCAAGGCGTCGAGGTAATCGCAACTGCCGTCATCGGTGTTGGCTTGAGCGTCAAACGTGCAACTCGTTGGGTCTGTGCAGCCCAAAACAACATTGACCACGTTTCCAAAGCAGTCAAAGTTGACTTCAGGATAGGTGCACGAGCCGTTTTCTTCGGTTGCTTCAGGTTCATAGTTGCAGGCGGAGGGGTCCTCGCATCCGTAGACTTCGGCATTGTCACAAACCCCATCGCCATCGTCATCTGCGGGGCAGTCTCCACCACAGTCATTGAGGGCGTCCAGAAACTCACAGCTTCCATCGTCCACGGTGGCCAGCTCTGAGTAGGTGCAACTCTGCACATCCATGCAGCCTGGAATGTCGGTGACCAGCATGCCTTCGTCGTCATCACAAATTCCATTGCCATTTTGATCGGGGCAGGAAGCCACATCGGTGGGTTCCACGCAGAATTCATGGGTTTGTTCCGAACCAAAGTCGCCGGAGCCTGAACCCAGAACATTGCCGTCTGAATCGGACAATTCATACCACCCTGGTGGGCTGTAATGCATGCCATTGCCAAACAAGTCTTCGATGGTCAAAGCATAGCAACCTGGGGTGGCACAGCCTTCTACAGAAATGAATTCACTGGCAAATTCAGCATTGACGTATTCGCCCCCAGAAAGGATGGACATGTCTTGCTCATTTTCCACCGTCCAGGTGATTCCATAGGGCAAGAAGTCGAATTGAATGTCCATGGTCAACATGTTCCCCGGAACCACTTCAAAAGCGGTGGTCAAGGAGTCATTCAGGGCGTATTCGTCATTAGGGGTGGTGGTCCAAACAGTCATTTCATGCTGTCCAATGGGAGCAGATACAGAAGGCAGAGCCACCAATTCAGTTGCACTCGGGGCCAATTCGCCCGTCCAGTTGACCATGTGCTCCTGCCCGCCGTCGAGTTGAAAGTGGACGGTCACAGCGGTGATGGGGTCTGTTCCAAAATTCTGAAGGACGGCCATGGCTTCATGGGTGGAGTTGCAGCCCACCGGGGTCAAGCCTTGCACAGAGGCCACGCCAGCGTCCAAGGCCACCACAGGAATGTTGCCGGCACTCTCCAGCAAGGCGGTTCGGCTTTGGGTCAAAGCATTCCGCATTCTGGTCCGCTGACCTTCGGTAAAGGAGCTCATGCAAGGGTCATTGCTGTAGTCCATGAAATTTTCGACCATTGTGTCCTCGCATTCCAACGCCGAGCAATTCAGAGATCCTGTGGTTTGCGGCGTGTCGCAAACCCGGTCCCCTTGGGAGGCGCAATTGCTCTCGTTTCCACATGCGGATGTCAGGTGAAAAGTGTGATACAAGCCCAGGTAGTGACCCGCTTCGTGGGTGAGGGTGCGGTTCAAATCGTAGTTGTTGATCAAGTCGTATTCCTCACCTACTCCAAAGACACGGTGGTGGACCACGATGCCGTCCAATGCGCTCGGCGCTGGAGGCAAATAGGCAAACCCAATGGGGGAGGTGCCACCATTCAATTTGGACAGCACCCAAATGTTGACATAGTCATCGTTGGGCCACTGACTCAGCGCCTTCACTTGGCCTTCTGAAGAGGGGTGCTGACTGTCATTGGTCACCAAACCGTGTTCCGTGAACTCAGGAATGAAGTCTGCGACATTGATCCTGTTGATGCCTGATGTCGGGTTCCCCTCAGGGTCGCGCACGGCCAGGGAAAACTGAATGTCGATGTCCGCGCCACCGAAATCACCTGCGAAGTCGGCATTCAGCGCATCCATTGCGCTTTGAATTTGCGCATTGGACAGGTTGGCTCCGTCACCGACCGCATCGCCATCGTGCATGATGTGGACCACCACAGGCAAGTTGTAGTCAGTGGTGGTTCGATAGCCCGTCGAAGCCATTTGTTCTAAAGCCTGTTCCAAAGCGAAAAAACTGCGTGCAAACGCAGTGTCAGATTGGAGTTGTGCTTCCATCTGCTCGTTGGAAGAGCAACGGGTGATTTGAGCCCCCAATGTTGGAGAGAACAAGACAGACAAGAAACAGGCAAACGGAACAATGAATCGGACCATGAATCGCGGGATTTAATTCCCTTACTCAAAGCCTGAAGTTGGGGTTACATTTTATGGCAGAAATGTGTCTCTTTGCTGTTTTTCAAACAGTTGGCCTTTCCGTATAATCGGATATAATGTCAACTTGGATGGTTGGATAAACAAAACGGAGCCCCGAGGGGCTCCGTTTTCAATGGGGGTTATCCACAATTAAAAATCACTCGACTGGCTCGACCTCCAAGAGTTCAACCTTGAAAATGAGGGTAGAGTTGGCTCCAATCACATCTCCAGTGGCACGGGGACCATAAGCGAGGTCGGAGGGGATAAAGAAGGTGGTTTGACCGCCTTTCTTCATGGTTTGCAATCCTTCAGTCCATCCGGAAATCACCTGGTTCAATCCAAAAGTGGCTGGCTGACCGCGGTCATAGCTGCTGTCGAATGTCGTGCCATCGATCAACGTACCATGGTAATGAACGGTTACACGGTCGTTCTCATCAGGGCTGGCACCGTCTCCTTCGCGATCCACTCGGTATTGAAGACCAGACGCTGTCTCAATGACGCCGTCCTCAGATTTGTTGGATGCCAAGAAGGCCAGTCCCTCCTCAAGGTTTTCGCCTCCTGCAGCAGCTTCACGCTCTTGCATGGTGCTGCGCACCAGTTCATTGGCTTGCTCCGCCGTCATGGCTGGGTTGCCGGCCTGAACATCGGCAAAGGCCTGAGAAATTTGTGAAGGGACATAATCCTTGATGCCTTGGCCGGTCACATTGGTGGCGAAGAGAACACCAAGGGCATAACTCAAGGAGTCGTTGTTGTTTTCCATTTTTGGGGTGGGGGTGTTTTGGCCGTTAACGGCACAGCCCGTCCACGCGAAGGGGACGAGCAAGGTGAATGCTGCGAAGAGAGCAGCGAGGGAGTTGTTTTTGTTCATGATGCAGTCTTTGAGGTGCGGGTAAACACGAATTGGTCCTCGGTTGAAATCTGTTCGTTGAAGCTGTAGCCACCTTCGTTAAAGTCGAGCAGGGCTGACACCTTCGATATCCTTTCCTTGACGATGAATCCAGCCATCCTGCCTCGGGCGTGTTTGGCATAGGTGCCAATGAGCTTAAACCCATGGTCTCGCTCTTCTTTAAACGTGCACGTCACCACAGGGGTGTCGAGCGTGTTCAAGCGCATGGCCTTGGCATACTCCGCACTGGCAAGGTTGACGATGGTACCGCTGTCGGCATCCTGGGCCAAACTGCGGGCGAGTTGATCTCCCCAGAACCCGTATAGGTTGTTCTCTTGGTTGGGGGCCCATTTGGTGCCCATCTCCAAGCGGTATTCTTGAA
>CALKHD010000034.1 GCA_938092195.1 uncultured Flavobacteriales bacterium
AGCTGGGGTCGCTCATGGCGATGTCCACCTTGTCTTTGATCTTTCGCAGGGCGACCTCCGGGGTGACCGAGAAATCAAACTTGACGTCGATGGCACTGTATCCCTGTTGACTGGTGGAAATGATGGCGTCGATGCCCGTGAGGCCTTTGATCTCCTTTTCAATGGGTCGGGTGATGAGCTTTTCGATGTCACTCGGGCTGTTGCCTGGATAAGGCGTGCCTATGTACACTTCGGGCACCACGACTTCAGGAAAGCTCTCCTTGGGTACCGTGATGTAGGATGAAATGCCGGCAATCAGAATGATGGCAATCAACACCGCCACCGTGGTCCGGTTTTGGATGGATGCCGTGCTCAGGCCGAACTCCTTGGGTTGCTTTGGGTCCATGGGATGGGGTCGCTGTGGGGTCGCTGGATTGGACGTGGATCAGCGCATGACTTGAACGGCCTCGCCTTCCACGACTTGGCCCGCTCCGCGGCTGATGACGGAAGTGCCAGGTGAGAGGCCTTCGAGGATGAGGACACGGTCATTGGAGGACTGGCCGATGCGAACGGCCTTCCTGACGGCTGTACCTTCTTCAATCACGTACACAAAGTCCCGCCCTTGGCGGTCTTGCAGGATCAATCCCGATGGCAGTGAGATGGCGCTGTCGAGGTGCATGTCGTTGATGCGCAGGGCTGCAAACTCATTGGGAAGAATGCCCGAGTTTTCTGGTGCAGGGACCACAATTTCGAAGGTCCTGTTGGCGGGTTCGATGTATTGGCCCACGCGGTCGATTTCGCTGGTGATGGTGTCGCGCCCCTCCATGATGATGTCCACTCGTTGGCCGGGCTCCACTATGCCCACGTAGTGATCGCTGACCTTGGAACGAACATACATGTCGGTCAAGTCAAGCACACGGGCCACTGGCTGCATGGGGGATGCCATTCCTCCTTCCTTGGCGAAAATGCGGTCGACGGTTCCAGCAAAGGGCGCCTTGACCTTTCCAAAGTCGACTTGCTCTGAAAAGGCGGCAATGCTTTCCTCAAGGGCTTTCACGTTGGTTCTGGCTTCCAGCAACTGTACTTCGGTGCCGATGCCTTGGTCCCACAAGCGCTCTTGGCGGCCGAGAACGTCTTTGGCGAGTTCTAGACGCGTGTTGAGCTCATCTTGATTTCGCGCAACGGCCTCGTTGTCGAGTTCCATGATGGTTTGGCCCTTGCGGACCATTTGGCCCTCTTCGACCAAGACGCGTTGGACGGTGCCTTGCGTCATGGGAAACACCCTGGCGAGGCGATCGGTTTCCACATTCCCTTGAACGGTGAAGTAGTGGTCGAAGGGAGCGACGACAACGTCAAGGGTTGTCACTTTGCGGGCCTCGGTTGCCGCTGGAGCTTCAGCAGCGGCGTCAGCGGCGCTTTCGGGTGCGCCCCCACAGGAGGCGAGCAAAAGGGCGATGGAGGAGAGAAGGAGGGAAGTGCGGATCATGTTGATCAGGCGTTGAGAGAACGTTGGAGGCGGAGGTGTGCGTTGAGCCAGCGGAGCGTGGCCTGGGTGAGGTTGGCTTGGGCGTTGACCATTTGGTTTTGGGCCTGGGTCATGTCGAAGCTGCTGGCCAGACCTTCTTGAAATCGGATGCGGGTGCGCTCAAGAATGCGCTCGGCAAGACCGAGGCTGCGTTCGGCTTGTTGGCGCTGTTCCAAGGCGGAATTGTATTCGGAACGGGCCGCTCGGTATTCGAGGGTGGCCGCTTGGGTGAGTTGTTCCAATGCGGTTGCTGCGCGGTCCCGGGTCAACTGGGCTTGCTGGACCTTTTCCTTTCCACCAAAGCTGGACCAGATGGGGATGTTCATTTGCACTCCAACGAGCTGGATGGGGTACCAGTTGCCGTCGCCGAAGAAGTCAAAGGCGTCGCGTTGGGCGTTGCGTTGGTTGGTGTAAAAGGCACCAATGCTGGGCAGGCCGGCTGCTTTTTCATTGCGAATGCCGAGTTCGGACAGCTCGAGGTTTTTCGATTGAGCTTCGATCTCGGGCAGGAGAACGGCCTGGAAGGGGGTCCCCAAAACAGCGGCGCCATTGAAAGCCGTAGATAAGCTTTCGAAGTTGTCGGCCAAGATGACCGTTGTTTCGACGGGCATGCCAATGGTGAACTTAAGTGCATCCAGGGCCACAGAAGCCATGCTTTCGGCAGTGGTGAGCTGCTGAGAAATTTCGGAGAGCGCCAGCTCGAGCTGGTCCGCATCGGTGGATTCTGCGAGCCCCTCTTCGACCAAGGCACGGGTTTGATCGAATGCAGAGGAGGCCAAGGCTTGGGCCTCTGAGAGGATGGCCACGTTTTCTTTGGCAGCCAAGGCTGCAGCGTAGGCTTCGCCAGCGGCGCGGCGCGCATCGGCAACCGATTTGGATTCGGCCGCTTCCATGGCACTGGCATAGGCCTTGGCGGCTTGAATTCCCACAAAATAGCTGGGGCTGAACACCAATTGTGTGGCGGTGATTCCGGCCGTCATGGTTTGCTCTGCACCAAACTGAAACTCTTGAATGGCATTGGGATCGCTGGGGGGAGCGTTCAGGGCAACGCCCGTGCTTTGTGCGACGTCGCCAAGAAAGGTGTTGAGGTAGTCGGGAAAGCCAAAAACGTCACCGCTGGACACCTGTGTGGGGATGTCGATGTAGCGGTTGTATTCCACAGACCCACTGATTTGGGGAAAGCCGGACGCGATGAGTTCGCGGGTGTTGCTGGCCGCTTCTTCTGTATCGAAGGAGGCGTACCGGACATTGTACGCCCGCTGGGCGGCCAAGGCTTGGGCCTCTTCCAAGGTGAGCCGGGTGCCAGAACCCCCATTGGCGTTTTGGCCGAGGACGGCCCCTTGCATCAGCATCAAGGCGGACAGTAGGGAGAGGGTGCGCATGGTTTTGTGCGTGTTCACGATGTGTGGCGTTGACGGAGGTATTCCAGGCCCTTTTCAGTGGCGATTCCCCTCAGGTGATAAGTGTGGAGTTCCATCTGCAGCTCAGAAAGGGGCCGCCCAAACTCCTCAAGGGTGGCTGGATCGGTCATGGTTTGAACCATGGACATGTGCAGCCGAGAAATCAGCGCGGCATCAAAGTCTTTGCGGTAAAACCCTTCGAGTTGTCCGCGCTGAATGTTGCGCATCAGATAGCCTTGCATGGTCTCCATTTCGTGGCGCTGGAGGCGGTGCATGGCTTCGGGGTAATACTTCTGCAGGTCAAACAGCATGCTGGGGTGCATCTCCCGGAGTTCGGTCTGGAAATATTCCATGACGGCGATGATGGCGTCAATGGCGTTGGGGCCACCATCTGCCAGCATTTCGGTGCGTTCGGTTTGCCTGTTGCAAGCTTGATTGAATACCTGAAGCACCAAG
>CALKHD010000035.1 GCA_938092195.1 uncultured Flavobacteriales bacterium
TACGTGAGTTGCACGATTGGGAGGTACAAAAAGCTCGCAAACATCAATTGACGTGCATTTTTGACATCGAGATTGCGCCAAAGTCGATAAGCGGGGATCAAAAACCCGATGCCTGCGAGGATGGCCACCACAAAGGCAACATCTCCCACCATGGGGGCATTTCCAGGAAGTGCCCACGGCAACAGACTGGCCGGGATGCACAACATGGTGTAGATCAAAATTTGTCGGGCACTTACTTCAGATCGACCTGATTGGAAGGGCAGCATTCGGTACCCAGCCTTCAAATAATCTTCATGGGCCACCCAGGCAATGGCCCAAAAGTGGGGGAATTGCCACATGAATTGAACGGCAAAGAGGGTGCCTGGTTCAATGCCAAAACTGTGGGTGGCGGCCACATAACCGAGCATGGGTGGGATGGCGCCAGGAATGGCGCCCACCAAAACGCTGAAGCCAGTTTTGGATTTGAGGGGGGTGTATGCCAGCACATAACTGGTCAAGGCCAGCAATCCGAGAAGGCCAGCTCTGACTCCGAGGTCAAACAAGGCCAGCAGGCCGAGAATTCCTGCGGCAGAAGAAAGGATGGCGGCGGTTTGAACGCTCATGCGCCCTGTGGGAAGCGGACGATTGGCCGTGCGTCCCATTTTCCCATCGGCTTCTTTTTCTATGATTTGGTTGAATCCATTCGAAGCCCCTGTCAGCAGATAACCGCCAATGGTCAACTCCAAAAAGGGCATCAGGCCAATGCTGCCGCTTCCCATGAACCAACCCAAAACCGCACTCAACACCACGAAAGTGCCCAGCCTGAGCTTAAAGAGAACGGCAATGTCCTTGAACAAGGTGGGGGTGGGCTCAGTGGTGGCCGTCATAGCGGAGGGCGAAATTAGTCTTGTCCTACCAATCGGCGCCCAAGAAGGGGCCTGTAGTTCGAATTCCGCAACCCACCCACCACTGGTCGGAGGGGTAAATCAGAGACGAAGGGTAGAACTCAGCCCCTCGAATGACCTGGAAAAAGGCCTGGGCATTCAGATTTCCAATCCAATTCACATCCTTGGCTACATCGAGGACAGTCGTGGTTTTGTGTCTGCGTTGACCGTTGAGCCAGGCGTAGGTTTCGGCCGTCCGATGGATGTCTCCAATTTGAGGCAAAGCACCTGAAGGATGATCGGGGTCCAGCGCATCGCCTCTGATTGAACCGGTCCACCTCAGATGCACCATCCAACCTTGGCCAGTCCAGTTTCCTTCAAAGGCACATTCAGCGAAATTGGCGCCGAGCGGATGGGCCAAAGGCGTGATTCCATGAACATAGGCCGCCGATCTGGTGAAGTGGCTGTAGGTCCAAGGCCTGGCTGCTGCGCATTCCACGCGCCAACCGCCCCAGCGGGTTGCCCAATCCACGCCGCCAAGCAGCCCGAACTTGTTTCCCCACCATTGGGTGCCCCCAAGGAGCTCGGATACAATCAATTCATCCAACACAAATTGACCATAAATGGACCTTTTGAGCTTGTCATTCGAACCCAAAAGCAATCGGCCTTCGGCTCCCACTAGGGCATTGTCTGAGCTTCCTTGGGCATATTCCGTGGGCCGGAGACTCGTGAGTGGAATGAGGTAATGGGGTTCCCAGGCGCGCGTTCCATCAGCGATGTTCCAGACGACCGCTCCCCAAAGTGCCGCTGTAAGTCTTTGGCCAAAATCCAACTCCAATCGGTGGGCAACCACCATCCTTTGGATGTTGGACCGAATGGCCCCTTGTGAGGGTACCCAGGTTTCAGGATTCCCAATGGCAGCGGGGGTGCAATCTATGTACCGTTGTCCCCTCAGTGCTTCAATTCGGTGCCGGTACCGAAGGCGTCCACCACCATCGAGTTTGACTTGGACAAATGGCACCGGAGCCACATGCCTCCCCCGAAACATCGAACGTCTCCCCCAGCCATCGGACAGGGTGTCTTGTCCCAAGTCAATTTGAACGCTGGTCAGAGGGTTCCAAGTCCAGCGACCGCGCCAGCGAGAAGCGGCATGCCCCTTGCCATGCTTTCTGCTGAACCCAAAGTCCATGAACCGCTGCGCAAACAGGTTGTTGCCGGCGATGTATTCATAGGAGCCTGTCAGGCTCCATTTCGGCTGTTGGGTCTCAAGGGTCAGAGAAATGGCCGCGACTCCTTGGGCGTTTGAACCCGTTCCCTGAGGGGAATGCCAGCCCCCTGCGGCCAAGATTTTTGGTGCAAAGCGGAGGGTGTCGCTCAGCGACGACCTGGCTATTGTTTGTGCGCTGAAATCGGGTGATCCGGCGCACAGGCTGGAACAACAGAACATCAACAAGAACAGGAGAACCTTGCCCATACTGAGCAAACCTAAGGCGGAACTGAACCAATCAGTGGGCAGAGGCCTTTTTGCGACGCATGGTCCGCAAAATCAATTGGACTTTCTCTGTGGCGAACAAAAGAACCGGCAACATGAATGCGACACCCAGTAGGATGAAGAAAGACAAGGTGCTGGAACCGGCGGGCATCAGGAATCCAATGGCCACCATGATTGCGGTGTAAGTGTGGATGATAAATGCCGTTTGCAAATGGCTAAAACCGAAACGAAGGATTTTGTGATGAAGGTGGTTTCGGTCCGGCGAGAAGGGTGAGCGTCCATCGAGCACCCGCAGGGTGAAAACACGCAAGGTGTCGACCAGTGGATAGCTGAGTGTGGTCATGGCCAAAAGGGGCATGCTTTTCTGGCTCCAAGCTTGTGGAACAAGTTCTGCCGGCGTAGCGATAATGCTGGCGGCCATCACATAAATGAACATCCCCAGCACCAGGGATCCGCTGTCGCCCATGAAGATTCGGGCAGGGGAGATGTTGAACAGAATGAAACCTGACAATGCGCCTGCCATGGCCAAGCAAAGGATGAAGAAGTCCGGTTGGTCTGTGAATTGGAACCACAACGCACAAAACAGCGTGGCGAGAAGACCATAACCTCCGGCCAAAGTATCGATCCCGTCAATCAAGTTGACTGCATTGACCACAACAATGTAGACAAACAACGAGAATGGAATGGCTGCAAAAGAGGGAAGCGTGTGAACTCCAAAAAGGCCCCCGAAACTCTGAATTTCAAAGCCGCCGCCGACCACCAGAATGATGCCCACTGCAATCTGGGCCAATAGCTTTTTGAGGGGGTCCAGTTCAGCAAGGTCGTCCTTCAGACCAAGGAAGAACAGAATGGTGGATGCGGCAGCGATCCGAAGAAAAGCAATGGCGGCTCCTCCTTCAGGTTGGACCAGCAAAGTGGTGGTGACGATGGTGCCGATAAAGATGAGCACGCCTCCAAGGCGAGGAACGCTTCTCTTGTGAACTTTCCGATCCTCTTCAGGGTCGTCCAAAAGATTTTTTTGAAACGCAAGTCTGATGAGGGAGGGCATCCCTAAAACGACAATCAGAAACGAAACAAAAAAGGCAAGCATGATTAAGGCCGTAAATGCAGTGGAAAGTCCAAATGAAGGTACTTACTACAATACGCTATCAAAGGTAAATTCAGTTGTAGGATGCGGCTTACACGCACACAAACTCAATGTGTTTTTCTTGCTTTGATCAAGGGAGACGTCACCCCAAAACTCCAGTAGAAGCGACGGTCCTGGGGCATTTGACTGAAGCTGACAAAAGGTGAAACGGGGACCAAAGCGGGAAGCCACTTGGCATAATGACCTTTGCAGTGTCCCTTTTTTGACCCCTTTTTATTTCTCGTAAGCACTGCTGGAGGTCTAGAAATGCGGGTTTTCCAGCTGAAGTCTCTCTCTTTTGTCACCCCCAATTCAATGGCGATGGTCCAATGGAATGGCCGCCATTCTATGCCTTGAACCCAGCTTGGACGAAACGGGGACCACGATTCAATCCCCAAGCCATCCATGGGCAGGTCGGGATCCAAATACGAGGACGACGAAGCCGATGTCGGAGCCCATTCTGTCCACACGGTGATGTTTTCTCCATGCCTGACGTAGCCAAAGAGCATTTGAGAAGAAGGGACTTCACCGGTTTCAATCAATGGTGAGTAGCGGGGATCATTGAGCGGAGCGATTCGCATTTGGCCATACCAAGTGGACCTTTGCGCGCGCCATTGGATGTCGATGCCTTGATGGCCTGCGGCGAACCAGGGGTTGGAGGCCTCTCCCAAATTGGGCCATGTCCAAGGCGCCAATGCAGAACCCCAGTCAAAGAGCCTTGCCCTGTTCTTTCCGCGGTCTAGGACGCGCGTCCAACGGGCGACCATGATGGTGATGTCCAAGCGATGGTGATCCCCTTGAACGGACTTTGAGAGGCTTCGGATGCCCAACCCGAAAGGCACATATCGACCTTCCCTGGCGCCATTGGCAGGGAGTCTGCTGACGCCTTTTTGTCGGGACTGGAGCCAACGGTAGGTCCATCCTTTCCCCAAGTCTGCCTCTAAAAGAAGGTACGGAGAGGGAGCGCGTGAACCATTCCAAAGCAGGTTGCGTGTGCCAGGTCCAAGCCCCGTGGATCCGATGCCCCATTGGACACGAAGGCGAGGGTGCAGATGGGTGTCGAACCAGACTTCTGCGAGGCTGTGATCCATGGCATAAAGTCCATGTTCTGAAGGCCGCAATTTTCCGGTTCCCATACCGGGGTATTGTTGGGCTGCCAAAACGTATTCTGTTTCTGGTCCCACCAAAAGACGTTGCATTTCGAGGACTTGTCCGCCGAAGTGAACCTTGCCGTCCAACAGACCTGCGTATCGCACACCTCGGACGTTGCGATGTCCTTTGTCCAAGACCGAAGTGCCGTCGCCGAGTTGGGTCCTGCGGCGATCGAAAGAGACGTCCATCACTGGGTCCATTGCGAATGGACTTTGGCCATCGACGAACAGCGCATGGCGCTGCCACCAAGTGGACCGCTTTCCCGCTTCTTGGGGGAAAGAACGCAGTGAATCAAAGGGGAGAGATCCCCAATCTGCTGGCGTAACCAGGGCCGACATGCGTTGGCCCGAAGGCAACCGGTCTGGAACTATAATTTGGGCTTGGGCGTCGGGGGAGCACAATCCTGCAACCAGTGCCAAAAAGACGATGTGCAGGTTTTGGAATTTCACTTTGATCGTGCGCTTCCTGGAGCTTTTTGGTACGCATGATAGACGGCTTCCAACCCTTCTTTGAGGTCGATTTTATGCGTCCAGCCAAGGCCGTGAAGCCGGCTGCAATCCATCAATTTTCTTGGGGTTCCGTCAGGTTTTTCTGTGTCCCAATGCAGTTGCCCTTTAAAACCAACAATGTCGCGGATGGTCTCGGCCAATTCTCGAATGGGCAAATCCACGCCTGTACCAATGTTTACGAAGGGTTTTTCGTGGTAGTGATTCATCAAATGAAGACAGGCGTCTGCAAGGTCATCCACATGCAAGAATTCTCGCCGAGGGCTGCCCGTTCCCCAGCAGGTGACTGTGTCGTCTCCGTTGACTTTGGCTTCGTGGAATTTGCGAAGCAACGCAGGCACAACATGGCTGTTTTGAAGGTCGTAATTGTCGCCGGGCCCATAGAGGTTGGTGGGCATGGCAGAAATGAAGTTGGCCCCGTATTGGTCGCGGTAAGCTTCGCACAATTTGATGCCGGCAATTTTGGCAATGGCGTAGGGTTCGTTGGTGGGTTCCAAGGCTCCCGTGAGGAGCGCATCTTCTACCAGTGGCTGCCGGGCGAGTTTGGGGTAGATGCAACTGGAGCCCAAAAACAGGAGCTTTTCGACCCCAACCTGATGGGCGGCATGAATCAAGTTGGCCTCAATCATCAGGTTGTCATACAGGAATTCTGCCCGATAGATGTTGTTGGCATGGATTCCCCCCACTTTGGCCGCGGCGACAAAAACATGGGTGGGTTTCTCGCGGGTCATCATCGCCTGCACATCCGCCTGACTTCTCAAGTCGAGTTCGGAACTGGTGAAGGTGATGGGCTTGGGCAGCCCGGCGGAGGCCAGTGCCCTAACAAGGGCACTTCCGACCATGCCCCTGTGGCCTGCGATGTAGATTTTGGACTGCGCGTTCATGGCCTTCAAAGTTAAGGCGTACCGCGATGAGAGGACTGCCTCGCCAGAGCATTGGACAAGGCATTGAATGCAAGCACCAGAGTGACGATGCAAGCCCCTGGAACCAGTGCCAAATGGGCTTGCCCAGTGAGGATGGATCCGTAGTGATCCCGGATGAGGTTGCCCCAACTCGGCATGGGAATTTGGGCCCCAACGCCCATGAAACTCAAGCCGGCCTCAATGAGGATGGCCGCTGCAAAATTGGCAGAGGCGATGACGGCAATGGGCCCCGCCAAATTGGGCAGGATGTGGCCCAAGACGATGCGAGGCGTGGACAGGCCTAAAACCCTTCCGGCCTCGGCCCATTCCATGTTGCGCAAGGCCATGGTTTGGCCCCGAACCACCCTGGCCACTTCCACCCACATGGACAATCCGATGGCCAGAAAGACCTGCTGGAATCCTTTCCCAAAAGCCAAGGTGATGGCCAACACCAGAAGGAGGGTGGGGATGCTCCAGATGACTTGGAGCAACCAGCTCACAACGGCATCAAAGGTGCCCCCGAGGTAGCCCGCAAAGGCCCCGAGGGGGACCCCAATGAGCAAGGAGAGCAAGACGGCGACAAAGCCCACTGAAAGCGACAGTCCCGAACCTGCGAGAATCCTCGAGAGTTGATCGCGGCCAAATCGATCGGTTCCAAGCCAGAAGGTTTTTTGTTGGACAAGGGTGTTTTCCAAACCAGGAGTAGCTTCCAAAGTGACCGTGGAACCCGGCGGAAGCATGGACCATTCAAGGTGTTGGTCATTGGCAAACAAGCTGGGGTCAGGTCTCCAGAATGGCCCCGTTAATGCGATCACACACCAAAGGGCAATCCAAGCCGCCCCGATGAGGGCGGTGGGTTCCTGGCTAAAGAATCGACGGATGTCCTCCACAGGGACAAATTAGGTGGCGGGCCTTCCCTTCCAACGGACTTTTCTAAAGGGCATCAAAAGCAAGGTGGTGGCAATGAAAAAAGGGTGGGCCAGTGCCAAGATCAACAGGGCGAATCCGTTGGCAAGGGTGCGCTTTTCGAACAGGCCATACTGCTTGGCCATTTGACGTGTATAGAGCACGTCCGCGATGCTTTTGGTGAGCCAGAAAGCGATGCCATACCCGAGGTGGATGAACATCAAGACCAGACCGCACAGGTGAACAGCCGCCACTGCCAAGGCCACGCGTCGCGCCGCTTTGAGGGACCGCGGGTATTGCGTGGATTTGGCGCCCCAACGGATGCGTTGATCTAGCAATGCGCCAAAGTTGAGCATGGGAGCAGCGGACACCATGGCCCTGGGGTCGTCTATCCAACCTACCCGATGGCCTTTTTCGTCTTGAATCAGGGCGGCCAATGCAAACACATCATCTCCACTTGGAATTTCTGGATGAAGCCTGTTGTGGGGAAAGGCTTTGGCGCGCCAAACCCATCCTCCTCCGCTGGCCATGGCAGGCTGCCCCCTTTGAACGGAGGAAACCGCCCAGCCTTGCATGGCCGCGAAATCCAATCCTTGAAGAAGATGAAACAGGTTGACCGGTGCCGATGATGCATCGAGCGCGATGCGCAAGGGCAGCAAAAACATGTCCTTTTCCTTGCCCTGGTTTTTAATGCCTCGGGCCATGGCCGCCAGGGCTTCTGGCTTTAGCCTTGTGTCGGCATCTACCCCAATGGCCCAGTCGCAGTTCAATTGCAGAATGCCAGCGGACAGGCCTGCCTTTTTTCCCTGTCCTGGATTGGACATGGTGGTCACCTGAAAAGGGAAGGGTCCCGCATCTTCCAGCGCTTCAAGGGTTCCGTCATCGGATCGGTCATCGATGACGATGACTTGGAGAGGGAGATGGGTTTGCTTGGCCAAATCTCCCATCAGTTTGGGCAGGGTCTCTGCTTCATTTCGCACGGGGAGAACCACCCCAAGCGGAGGCAGGGCTGTCTCAATATCTAGGGTGCCAAGGGGTGCTTTTTGGAAGGCGCCCCGCATTCCCAAAGACCAACTCCACACATTCAGAATGTGGACGAAGAGGGGAAGAAAGAGAGCCGCTATGGCATATATCACGCCTGCAATTTCGCCTATTGCCCCTTGGCTCGAAAATCAGTGGACTGCCAAATCAATCCGATCAAGGCGGGCACAATCAAGTTGATGAACCACAAGCTCAGGGTGGCGCAGACGATGGCCGTGATGTCTTCAGCCTTGGGCGCAGGCAACGTCATCAATGCGGCGGCTTCTCTGATTCCAATGTCCCCGAGAACAGGGATGGGGACCATGGCGGTGATTCCCCAAGTCAGGGAGGCTCCGGAGGCTTGGCTGATGAGGCGTTCCAAGGAGCCAAGACCTTTGAGGTGGCCAAAAGCGTTCAAAGCCAAGACAAATTGAGTCAGCATAACGATAAACCGGGCAATGCTAAATGTAAGCGCTCGACTTCTGCGAATGCTGGGAATGTGTCTCGCCATGCGCCATTCCCCGGTCAATTTTGAATGCCTCAGCAGATTCCAGAATGTGGGAGTCCATCCGAAATACAGGGACAAGGCGATGGCTGAGATGACGAAGATGAGCAAGGCAAATTGAACATGGCCCAACGCCAAAAAGGCGAGGCCTGTGGCGGTGACGGTGCACCACCATTGCGAGACGCTGGCCGTGGCGAATGCGCGCAAGGCTTGTCCACGGTATTTTGGCCGAACAGCAGAAACCCGACCGACTCCAGCGCCCAATTTTAATGGACCAATGAGGGACCATGAAATTCCGTAAAGCACTTCTCTCCAGCGGTTTTTCATTCGGCCGTAGGGCATGAGTTCAGCCCACTTGATGACTTCAAGTGTCCAATTCAATGGCATGAGCAGAGCCATCAGGAGCCACGGCTCGGCGTTCAATTCAACGTGCCAAGCCGCCACGGGCATCCCCTGAAGTTTGGTCCTCAAAATCCACAGTGCGGCGCATGCGGGGATGATCAAACCGAGAACAACGCGGAGTGGGCGCGGAACCATAGGCCAATGATAGCTTCTGTGGGTCGTTTTGCTGAGGGACTTTCCCATGTAGGAAAATTACTACATCCTAAAACGATTGACGATGTGACGGGCTGGAAAATCAGGATTTGGTTTTGTAGATGTCGGGTCGAACAGAAGCCGGGGTTCTTGCTTCATCAAAAGTGAACATTCCTGTGCCCTTTTTCTGTGAGGTGAAGCAGATGAGGTGCATTTTGTACCCGTGCAAAACGGCCCCACCATCATCCTTGGGATTGACCCTGGTACCACCATTATGGGATACGGTGTGATTCGGGCTTGGTCGCGGCAAAAGGTGGAGTTGCTTGAAATGGGGGCCCTTCATTTGACCAAAGTCAAAGACCCTGCTGTCAAGTTGAAACGAATTCACGAACGATGTGCGGGCTTGATTGAGGCGCATGCTCCGGATCATTTCGCTGTTGAAGCGCCGTTTTTTGGCAAGAATGTCCAGTCCATGCTCAAATTGGGCAGGGCCCAAGGTGTGGCGTTGGCCGCGGCGTTGACCCGCGATGTTCCGGTGGCTGAATATGCACCGCGAAGAGTGAAGCAGGCCATCACAGGATCCGGTGCTGCATCCAAAGAACAGGTTGCGGGCATGGTTCAGCGCACCCTGAAAATTCCGGAATCAGACATGCCACGAGAGTTGGACGCCACAGATGGCCTCGCCGTTGCGCTCTGCCACCTCTACGAAATGGGCACCCCGACCCTCGGAGGCAAAGGCGGAGGCTGGGCGGCCTTCGTCCGCGAAAACCCAGGCCGCACAAAAAAAGGCTGATCAGCTGGAGGCCACGTCTGGCGTCAACAGCGTCTGGGTGGGGAAGGCAAAGTCGAGGCCGGCAGCATTGAATCGCTTCAGGATCTCGAGATTGACCTCGCTGGGGCTGTGGGCCCAATGGCCGTCTTTGTTGATGAAATAGACCACATTGATGTTCAGCGAGAAGTCTCCAAAACTGTTGAACCAAACCGTGGGGTCGGGTTCAAGGGTTTGGCTGCGCTCCGCAATGATGGCCTTGAGGATGTCGATTCCCTCTTGCACTTGTTCTGGAGTGGTGTCGTAAGTGAGGCCCAATGTGAGCGAGATCTTTCTTGAAGGTTCGTCTGTGACGTTCTCTAGGAAGCTGTCGGTGAACTTGAAGTTGGGGATGATGACCACGCGTCCAGAGAGGGTTCTGAGCCGGGTGGAACGGATCCCGATCTCTTCAATGGTGCCGTCGTAACCCGCGATTTGGATGCGGTCTCCAACCCGGAATGGCTTGTCCACAAACACGGTAATGCCACCGAAGATGTTGGATACAAAATCCTTGGCTGCCATGGCCAAGGCCAAACCGCCGATGCCCACACCAGCGAGCAAAGCGCCTACATCTTGCCCCGCATTCTTCAGGGCCATGATCACGCCCAACGCCCAAATGGCCGAACGCAATCCTTTCCTGAGGATGGGTCCGAATTGATCCATCATGGCGCTTTCCTTGCTCAACGTATACGGCATGAAGAAGTTCATGATGATGGCGTCCACCAAGCGGGCCACACCCCAGGTCACGTTCAGCGTGTAGGCCACCACCATTGATGCGTGGACGAAGTCATCTACGGAATCGCCAAAGCTGAGTTGGTCATATCCCGCTCGGAGCGCCATGATGGTCAGGGCCAACACGAGGGGCTCCTCCAGCTTATCGACGATGAGGTCGTCTAGGTTGGACCGGGTCTTGGCTGTGACTTTACGAGCGATGCGGCCGAACACCTTGTAGAGGATGCGGGCCACAATGATGCCCCCGATGGCCCATGCCAATGCGAAGGCCCAGTTCTCGAGCGCGTTGCCAAGGAAGGTGGTTTGAAGAATGTCCATAACGTTGATTTGGATGGTCAAGGTGCGAAAATCCTTGGCGTTGAAAGCGTTGGGTCAGAAGTTGAATTAGAATCCGAAGGACAGCCCTCCCCTGTAGTTGGGATTGCTGTAAGGACTGGCAGGATTTTCGCTCACATCATACAGCAGGGTGAAACCAGCGCCTAGCCGGTCCGAAAGCCCTCGGTAATAACCTGCCCCCACCCAATACATGGACGTCCATTCCCGCTGCGGAGGAAATATGAATGCACCGGAGGGTACGTTCACAGACTCGAGCTCTACATGGGCAAAAATTTTGGGTAACAGGCGGTGACGCGCAAACGCGCTGACGCCAAAGATTTGTTGGTCGAGATTCCCTGAACTCAACTTAAACCTCTGGAAGTAATAGGATCCGCCAATGCCTGCGAGGAGGTTGTCATTGATGCGGTAACCCACTTGAGGGCTGGCGCCAATCAAGGTGTTGTTGCCGAAGTTCAGTGCTGCTGCGCCTCCCAAAGTCAGGCGCTCCTTGAAGCTCTTTTCTTCGAGGGAACGGTTGTCTACCCCTGTAATCTCACGCGTTCGCTCCTCGGAATCAAACCACCAATCCCCTTGTGCCTGTCCCGAAGTCAGGCATGAGAAAAACACCAGGGCGAAAAAAACCAGACGTGCCATGCTCCGAAGCTACACAGGTATCTTCGCACCATGCAAGCAGAAAAGGCATCTCTCCGCAATGGTGCGGACCTGCGCATTGGCTTTTTGGGAGGCGGTCAGCTCGGCCGCATGACCATTCAAGCGGCGTTGGATTTGGACTTTCGCATCGAGGTGCTGGACCCCGATACACAGTGTCCTTGTGCACGCATTGCGCACCGGTTCACCCAAGGGGACTTGAACGATGCAGAGGCGGTCATCGAATGGGGCCGAAGCTTGGATGTGGTGACGGTGGAGATTGAAAACGTCAGTACTGAAGGGCTGACTGCGCTCAAAGCGATGGGCGTTCAGGTTTTGCCGGACCCGGCGCACCTCGCCCTCATCCGAGACAAGGGGACGCAAAAGCAGTTCTATGCAGATCACGGCATTCCGACATCTGATTTCGTTTTGATTGAAGATGGCCGTGCCGAGGTGTTGTCGAGGGGACTGCCGGTGGTGCAAAAGCTGCGAACGGGCGGTTACGACGGTCGC
>CALKHD010000036.1 GCA_938092195.1 uncultured Flavobacteriales bacterium
AGCCGGCCGGCCGTGTCGACCAGGACCACGTCGTGGTTTTTTGCCACAGCGCTTTGAACCGCATCAAAGGCCACGGCTGCAGGATCGGCATCTTGGCCTTGCGCCACAAAATTGGCGCCCGTTCTTTCTGCCCAAACCTTGAGCTGGTCCACGGCGGCCGCACGAAACGTGTCTGCCGCTCCTACCGTCACCTTGAGTCCGCGCTGTCCAAATTGATGGCACAGCTTGCCTATGGTCGTGGTCTTGCCAACGCCATTGACGCCCACAATCAAAAAGACGTAAGGGCCATCGGTTTTTGGAAGGTCCAGATTTGTCGGCTGGCCGCCTCGGTTGCCCTCGAGCATGCCCACAATTTCTTCCCGCAACATGGGCAAGAGCAAGTCCACCGATGAAGCAGAAGCTTTGGATGTCCTCTCCTCAATTCTTTCAATGATTCGGGTGGTTGTCTTCACCCCAATGTCACTGGTGATGAGGGCCTCTTCCACTTCTTCAAGAACGTCTGCGTCAATGTCTTTTTTGCCCGTGACTGCACGCGTGAGTTTTTCCAAAACACCGCGCTTCGAGCGAGCAAGACCCTCGTCAAGGGTTTGTTTTTTTTCGGAGCTAAAGAGCCGTTTGAAAAATGACATGAGGTGAAGGTAAGGGGAGGACGCAACGAGGGCCGGCTTCCTGCTTGTGGAAGTCGGCCCTCGTCTGCCTTAGCGGCAAATGGATTGAAGATTCAGTTGGCGAACCAAGCTTTGACTTCATCGTTATGCACGACTTCCTGACGGAAGGCGTATGCGCCCGTTTTGGGGCTCTTGTACATCTTGATGCACATGGTGTGCTGCTTTCCGCCTCCCTTCTGGAGCGATGCGACTGTCTTCTTAGCCATGGTTCCTGGGTATTCGGATTATTTGATTTCCTTGTGGACCGTCATCTTGCGAAGGATCGGGTTGTATTTCTTCAACTCGATTCGGTCGGGGGTGTTCTTGCGGTTTTTCGTCGTCACGTAACGGGACGTGCCCGGTCTGCCCGAAGTCTTATGTTCGGTGCACTCGAGGATGACTTGTACGCGGTTGCCTTTCTTCGCCATGATCCAGAAAATGGAGGGCAAAGATATGCATTTCCCCCTCCAATTCCACTTGTGAATAAGCATGTGGTCAAGTCTGCGTTGGAATGGGGTGTCCCGCTACTTTCGATATGATGTCACGACGCACCTCCAAGTCTAGCCGTTCCAAGCGTTCCAAGGCCGAATCCGCTCCACGTCCCCGCAACCGAAGATTGGATTCTGACGATGTGATGGTGGCCAAAAAGGTGGCCTCGAAGCCCAAATCGACAAAATCCAAGCCCAAAACGAAGGTGAAAGGAAGTGCAGTTGACCGCAAAGAACAGCGGAAATTGGACCGAGAAGCGAGGGTGGCCGAAAGACAAGCCCAGCGAGAAGAACGCAAGCAGAGGTGGGATGAGCGAACAGCTTGGCTGAAAGACCCGAGGGTCAAGCAGGTGTCCGGAATTTTGGCGTTAGGGTTGGGTGCGTTTGTAGTGTTGGCCGGCGCAAGTGCGGTGTTCTCGGGAGGAGCAGACATCCGGTTGATCTTGTCCGGTGCGGTCCCTGGAGCGGGCAGTTATGGAAACCTGTTGGGCGCCTTGGGTGCGCGCTGGGCCTTCGCATTCATGCGCGGAGGCTTTGGAATTGCAGCGCCACTGTACGGAGCCTGGCTGCTGATGGTGGGATATGGCCAGTTGGTGCCAGAACGCAATCTCGCTTTGGGAAGGTCTCTTCGAAGCGTGCTGGTGGCTTCTGTTTTGCTGCCGTGGTCCATTGGTTTGATGACGTTGAGCTTCGACGTCGAGACGGGCTTGGTCACCGGCTGGGGCAACGATCATTTGGTGGGTGCTGTCGGACTCTGGTTGACCCAATGGAGCAGGTTTACCCTCGGCGTGGTGGGGTCTGTACTGGCCTTGGCTGCGGGTTACACCATTTGGGCCGTGCTCCATCCCAAAGTGTCCATTCACCTCAAGGACTTTTTTGCAAGAGACTGGGAAGACCAAGAAGAGGGAGAGGAACAGACAGAGGCTGTTGAGGATGATTCAGATGAGGCCGCTCCATGGGAAGAGACAGAGCCATTGAAGAGTGCACGTGAGTTGGCCGAGGAAGAAGAAAAGAATTGGGACGCCTATGCTGAACCCCAGCGCTTACCAGACCCTTCTGGAACCCGCGAAAGTGATGCCGATACCGAGCCTGATACGAGCGGGCCAGATGGAACTGAACCTCCGCGACAGACAGCGCCGGAGCCCGATCCTGTGGTGGTCCAAGAGTCAGCAGCAGAGGCTCCTGTGCCTGAGCCTGAGCTGGAAAAAGAACCCGAAAAGGAAGGTTCAACGACCCAAATGGAGGTGAAGGTGGCAGAGGATGAGGCCACATTGACCGAAGACGAAATCGACGCCAAGGTTCAGGCGTTCGGGGAATATGACCCCAAGCTGGATTTGAGCCGGTATGAGTTGCCCAACATTGACTTGCTGGCGGCCCACGGGTCGGGCAAGACAGAGGTGAGCCACGATGAGTTGGAAGCCAACAAAAAGAGAATCGAGGACACCCTGCGGAACTACGGCATCGAAATCGCGAGCATCAAAGCCGCCATCGGTCCAACGGTGACCCTGTACGAGCTCATCCCTGCACCTGGTGTTCGTATTTCCAAGATCAAAAACCTGGAGGACGACATCGCACTCAGTTTGGCTGCTTTGGGCATCCGGATCATCGCCCCGATTCCAGGCCGAGGAACCATTGGCATCGAGGTGCCCAATTCCAATCCCGATGTGGTGTCGATGAGGTCCCTCATTGCCAGCGACAAGTTCCAGAACAGCGATGCCGCGTTGCCCATTGCGATTGGCAAGACCATCTCCAATGAGACCTATGTATTTGACTTGGCCAAAATGCCGCACATGCTCATGGCAGGTGCGACGGGTCAGGGTAAGTCGGTGGGATTGAACGCCATGCTCGTGTCGCTGCTGTACAAAAAGCACCCGAGCCAGTTGAAGTTCGTGCTGGTGGATCCAAAGAAGGTGGAGTTAACCTTGTTCAACCACATCGAGCGCCACTATCTGGCCAAGCTCCCGGACACCGAAGAGGCCATCATCACCGATAACACGCAAGTGGTGCGCACCATCAAGTCCCTGTGCCTGGAAATGGACCAGCGGTATGAATTGCTGAAAAACGCCCAGTGCAGAAACCTAAAGGAATACAACGCCAAATTCGTGCGCCGCAAACTGAACCCAGAGGAAGGGCACCGGTACTTGCCGTACATCGTGTTGGTAATCGACGAGTTCGCCGACCTCATTATGACCGCAGGCAAAGAAGTGGAAATGCCCATTGCACGATTGGCACAGCTGGCCCGTGCCATTGGCATTCACTTGATCATCGCCACGCAAAGGCCCTCTGTGAACATCATCACGGGAACCATCAAGGCCAATTTCCCGGGCCGGGTCGCCTTCCGCGTGACCTCAAAGGTGGACAGCCGAACCATTTTGGATGCCGGAGGCGCCGACCAGCTCATTGGCCGAGGAGACATGCTGCTGTCGACAGGCAACGACCTGATTCGTTTGCAGTGCGGATTCGTGGACACGCCGGAGGTGGAGGCCATCACGGACTTCATTGGCTCGCAAAGGGGCTATCCAGATGCCTTGTTGCTTCCTGAGGTTCCCGATGAACACAGCGAGCAGATGGGAGACATTGCGGCGGAAGAGCGCGACAGCTTGTTTGATGAGGCTGCTCGCATTCTCGTTTTGCATCAACAAGGGTCCACATCACTGTTACAACGAAAGCTCAAGCTGGGGTACAACAGGGCAGGTCGATTGGTGGATCAATTGGAAGCCGCAGGGGTCATTGGTCCGTTTGAGGGCTCAAAAGCCAGAAAGGTTTTGGTGCCCGATGAAGCGGCTTTGGAACAGTTGTTGCGTGGAAGCAGTTCTGATGACAATCCAACTGCTTAATTTCGACGCCCCAATGATGACACTTCATTCTGTTTTTGGCCAACGTTCTGCGTTTTTGATGGCTGTCCTCCTTTGTTTCTCATGGATTCCCGCATCTGCGCAGGAAGATCCCGCGGCGGATGAACTGCTCTCGCGTGTGAGCGAAACCATGAAAGGATATTCTTCAGTGCACGCAGAATATGTGTCCACCATGATCGATCGTCAGAGCGATTTTGAGATGGAACAAGCCGGCGAAGTTTGGTTGCAAGAAGAGCAGTATCACTTGGAGCTTGGGGAGTACACCATCATTTGTGATGGGCGCACCGTGTGGACGTATGACCCAGAAATGGGGGAGTGCTATGTGGATGATGCCGAGTCCATTGCCGATGGCGGGATCGACCCCGCTCGCATGTTCACCATTTGGGAGGAAGGCTTTAAAAAGACCTTGAAGGGAGAAGAAAAGCTGGACGGAAAAACGGTGACCCGTGTGGATCTGCATCCAACTGAGGCAAAGGACAATGGCTATCACACCATTCAGTGCTTCATCGACAAGGTCAAATGGGAAGTGGTGCAACTCGTCGTCAAGGGCCGTGATGGAACCGATGTCGTTTATTCCATTGGGAACTTGGTAGGCAACGGGGAGGTTCCCAAGGGCGCGTTCACATTTGATCCGGCTCAATATCCAGGAGCCACCATCATTGACAATCGGCTCTAAGGCTCAGTCCATTTCCAGTTCGAGGCGATCTCCACTCGGCCTCTGCTGACAACACAGGATGTGTCCTTTGGGCACAGCTTTGGTCGGAGAATCCAGTTCTGCAGAGGTGGTTCTGCCCGCTGTGATCCTCGCCTTGCATCTGTGGCAAATCCCACTTCGGCAATCAGCAGGCATGTCAATGCCAGCGCGGTCTGCAGCCTCCAGCAAGGTCAAGTGCTGTGGGGCGTTGGGAATGGTCCTTTTTAGGCCTCCAACGCTCAGAATGACTTCGGTCGTGGGCCTGATTTTGTCGGCACCCTGTCCGTGGCGTTGCCTTTGGAAGGAGAACGTAGAGTAAGGAAGAGGATTGGCCGTCTTTCCAATGCCGTTGACGACAGTTTCAGTGAACCCCATAGGACCACTGATGAAGGCATACTCGTTGGGGAGTCCTTGGGTGTATTGCGACAACAACTTCTTCACCTTACTCCCGGTGAGGCGGCCCGTAGAAAGGTCTTCTCCGGTGGCTCCATCTCCCAAAACGTGGAAGACTTCAAAGCGCGAGGATGCAGCGAGACGGTCCAGCCTCTCCCGGAACATGATTTGCCGGGCGTCTGAATTGGAGTAGAACAAAGTCACCTTGTTGTCTGGGCGCACGCGGAGGGCGTGCTGAGCGATGGAAATCAGCGGGGTGATTCCACTTCCAGCGGCAAACAGAACCAAATGATGGGCGGCATCGTCAAGGTCTTCCGGATAGAAATCGCCTTCTGGGGGCGCCACGTTGAGCACGTCCCCCACATGGATGGCAGAATTGAAATGCTGAGAGACCCCACCTTCCTGAACCTGCTTCACAGCAACTTGTGGCAACGCATCTTCTGTATTGACCAAGTTGTAATTCCGGTAACACTCTTGACCGTCTACATTCAAGCAAAAGGTGACACTTTGACCTGGGCGTCCTTCAAACAAAGGCGCAAGCTCTCCTGGATCCAATGTCAAGAGGACACTGGAGGGAGTGAGACGCTTCATGGCCTTAACGGCGCATGCAACGGTCTTCAATCGTGGAGGTGTTAAGGGTGTTTGAGCCTTGCCCATTCAGAGTTAATACCCATCGTGAGCCATTAAGGTTCATGTGGATGGCTAGAAAAAGCCATTGTTGGTGCACAGGGACAACCTCAGCGGCTTGAAACGGGCAGAAAGAGGCTCAGTAATCCAGCAACTCACGGCAAGCGGCCAAGACCATTTGAGCATTGGGCAAGACCGCTTGTTCCAAGGTTTCATTCAGTGGAATGGCAGGTACTTCCATGGAGCCCAAACACTTCACGGGGGCGTCAAGGTGCTCGAAAGCCGCATCGGCAAGAAGCCCTGCAATGGCTTGGGCAAAGCTGCCCCTGGGTGGTTCTTCGGTGAGGACCAAGCATCGGTTGCAGCGCGATGCCGCATCCAGTATGGCGGTCTCGTCCAAGGGGGCCAAGCTCCTCAAATCCAGAATTTCCACTTTTCCGGGCAATTGATCGGCCGCTTCAAGGGCCCAGTGAACGCCTCTGCCATAGGTAATGATGGCCACACGGGACTCGCCTTCGTGCGCAGTCTTGGCCGAGAGCACTGTCTTCGCCAAGCCCAATGGAAGCAGGTAGTCTGAATCTGGTTCTGGGGTTTTGGCAGCCGCTGTTCCAGGAACTTTGGACCAATACAGCCCTTTGTGTTCCAAGACGACAACCGGGTTGGGGTCCAACACCGCAGATTTGAGCAGTCCTTTTAAGTCTGCTCCGCAGCTCGGGTACGCCACTTTGATGCCTCGAATGGCCGTCAAAACGCTTTCAATGCTCGAGCTGTGGTAAGGTCCGCCTGAGCCATAAGCACCTATGGGGACGCGAATGACACTGTTCACGGGCCACTGTCCGTTGCTCAAAAAATGACTGCGCGACAACTCCGTGAACAGCTGGTTCAGACCGGGCCAGAGGTAATCGGCAAATTGAATCTCCACGATGGGTTTGAGCCCAACAGCACTCATTCCCACAGTGCTTCCCACGATAAAAGCCTCTTGGATGGGAGTATTGAATACCCGGTGTTCTCCAAATTTTTGGGCCAAAGTGGCGGCTTCTCTGAAAACCCCGCCCAGCCTGCCGCCAACATCCTGACCATACAGGAGGGTTGTCTCATCTCCAGACAAGATCTCGGTCATGGCATGGAGGGCTTGGTCCACCATGATTTGTGGCTCAGGATCGTCGCCTTCTCGTCGTCCTACTTCTTCCGTTACCCTTGTTTTGGCGTAGGCATGGGGGAGGAGGTCGGCGGGATTCGGATCCGGGGCGTTCATGGCTCTTTCGAATGCAGATTGAACGTCTAGCTTGGCCTCTTGGGCTGAATCGTTCAGCTGGTCGGATGAAAAGCCGGCGTCGAGCAAAGCGGTCTTAAGGTGAGGCAAGGGGTCGCGCAATGCGTGCTCATCCAAGTCATCTCGGTACCATTCCCTTCGGACTCCACTGGTGTGGTGACCCAGAAGGGGCACTTTGGCGTGGACGAGCACGGGTCTGCGCTCTGATCGGGCAGTTGTGAACGCCCACTCCATGGCCGTTTTACTGGCCGCAAGGTTGTGTCCTTCCACCGTCTTGGCCGTCAACCCAGGGTAAGCCTTTGCCATGGTTTTGGCATCTCCAAAACGAATCTCCGAGGCGTGGGCAGAAATGTCCCACTCGTTGTCTTGCACGAGAAAGATGATGGGGAGTTGTCGGAGGGTGGCCATATGGAGCGCCTCGGACACTTCGCCTTCCGTCATGGCTGCATCGCCAATTGAACACAGCACCACTGGGGGGTGGTTTCCTTCGACTTCTTGTCCCAATCCGTTTTGCTCTCGGTATTGCAGCCCCATGGCAGCCCCGGTGGCGGGGATGGCTTGCATGCCAGTCGCCGAACTGTTGTGGGGAATTCGAGGGTACCCTTCTCGCTTGAGCGCAGGGTGTCCGTAATACGTTCTGCCTCCACTAAAAGGGTCGGTGGCCTTGGCAAAGAGCTGCAGCATGAGCTCTTCGGGAGTCATTCCCATGGCCAGCAACATGGCGTCATCCCTGTAATACGCGTAGAGGTAGTCTTGTGGCCCTAAGCAAGACCCGGCGGCGAGTTGGATGGCCTCGTGGCCATGGGCACAGGCGTGTACATACTTAGAAGTCAGCTTGGCATTGGCTTCAAAAATGTCGGCCATGGACCTGGCCAAATTCATGCCCCTCCAATCTGATAGATCGACTGCAGACTGGCCTGCACGAGAGGGAGACTTTTTGCGCGCCATTCAACAAAAGTACGGGCGAAGAGGAGGAAGGGTGGGAATGGCGGCCAGAATCGAGGTTTTGCAGGGTGGGCGAGCGAATTCGGAGGATGGCCTGTCGGTATAATCGCTCAGGGTGATGTATAACGACTACGAATCAGCCAAAAATACAGCCCAAATAAATATACGCTTGTCGAATAAAAACCAACATTGGTCGACAGCCCTATCGAGGCTTTGTAATTGAAGGTGAAACAGGTGTAATGCAAGACTAATTTTACTCCAAAGCCAAAATCATATTATAATGCTTCAACAACTACTCCGGGCCCAATTCGCCCTTTTCTGTATGCTCTCCTTCGGGTGGGCTGCCTCAGCCCAGTGCGATGAGCCTTTGGCCTTCGATGCTGACCTGAGTGATTACTCCGTGGAATGTCCCAGTGATCTTCCAACGGACTGTGACTTATCCGTAGGTGCGAATCGCGGAGACGTGGCGTGTGTAATCGGTGAGCAAAGACTGCTCCAAACCGAATGCGACGGCACGACTGCACTCGGAACGGGTGAGGATGGTGCCATTGTGTTGTTTGACATTGATGGTGACCCCAACGATGACCGCTACTTTGTCCCTACGGACGCGGGAATCTCCCTTATTCAATTCGAGAACGGCGTGGCTCACATCACCGGACAGGTGATGGATGTCACCAACGCTTCTGCGATTTTGAATGTGAACATTGTTTATGACAGCGGCGTGTCTGGCGCTGACTGGGACGGCGGCTTTAAGCACGACCAAAGTTGCCCAGTGACGACAGACATTACGGATTCATGGATGGTGTACATCATGAATGCCGGCTTGAGCTATCTCATCGGAGAAGGCGACCTGGACGGGACGCTTTTGACGTTGACCCACGCTCCAGCCAGTGAGTACTTCGGTTTCCAGATTGGAGAAATGGCCAATGACCGCAACTGCAACTATGGTGCAGGTGGTTGGTTCAGCTACAATGGAACATTGAATGGTGTGGCCATTCAAGGTGCTCAAGGTGACGTCCTTCTCGACCTTTCATGTGGAGAGGAGACAGTTTTGAACTGTGGTGAAGATGGACCTAGCGTCACCCTCATCTACTCCGTGATCGACACAGAATGTGGCGATGCTTTGACGGAAGAGCAGGTGGTGACCCGTGACGACACGACAGATCCAACCTGGGACAATGCTCCTGAAGATGTGACCATGGCTTGTGCCGATGCTCCGCTTCCTGTGGCCACTCCAACAGCCAGCGACAACTGCGAGGCTGACGATGGTGAGCCTACAGTGACCTACCTCGGGGAGTCAGCTCAGTATGACGTCTTGTGCACAGGTTCATATAAGGTGGACCGCACTTGGGAAGCATCTGACTGCTCTGGAAACACGATTGGACACACCCAAACCATCACGGTGGTGGACGAAGTGGCTCCTGTGATTTCTGGTGGTGCTGATTACCTCGCCGAATGTGATGGAGAAGGAAACGCCGACGAGTTGGCTAACTTCTTGACTACACAAGGCGGTGCAACTGCCGCTGACGTTTGTGGAACGGTGACCTGGAGTCACGACTACAACGATGGCGACTTGAGCGATGATTGCGGTGCTACTGGAACTGTGGACGTGGTGTTCACGGCGACAGACGACTGCGGCAACGCCGATTCAATCACGTTGACTTTCACAATCCAAGACACAGGTGCTCCAACTTTGACGGTGGCTCCGGTTCACGAAGTGGATTGTGAGTTGTACGACCCGACTGCCGTTTACGCTTCTTCTGCAACTGATCTCTGTGGCGGTGCCACTGTGGTGTTGGTTTCTGTGAATGAGGTGAGCAGCAGCTGTGCTGGTCAATACCTGCACGTCTACAAGGCTGTGGACGATTGCGGCAACGAAAGCGCAACGATGGATCAGGTGGTGACTTTGCTCGACGAAGTGAACCCTGTGCCTTCGATCACTTGCCCTGCCAATACAGATCTCTTCACGGACGAGAACTGCTACGCAGACACGAGCGAAGAAGCCAATGGATCTGCGACTGGAAGCGCCACAGACAACTGTGATGATGCACCAAGTGTGGAGATTTCATTCAGTGACGTTGTGACTCCTGGTTGCACTGGCAGCTACAGCATTGCACGTACTTGGATGGCAACAGCCACGGACCACTGTGGAAACGAGGCCAGCACCACTTGCGTGCAGACCATCACGGTGAGCGACAACATCGCTCCTGTTCCCACCATCACGTGTCCTGCTGATTACACTGTAGACGCTGATGAGAACTGCGCTGCAGACACCACGCCAGCAGCTGCGGGTACTGCCACAGCAACGGCTACGGACAACTGCAATGGCGACATTGACATTCAGATTTCTTCATCTGACAGCGAGTCCATCAGCCTGTGTGACGG
>CALKHD010000037.1 GCA_938092195.1 uncultured Flavobacteriales bacterium
GGCGTGCGGGTTCGAGTCCCGCTCTGGGCACCAGAGGAAAGAAAAGCCGCGACAATCGCGGCTTTTCTCATTTTAAGGTGCCGATCAGCCACTCCTTCTTGGCCGAGATCCCGACAGACAAAGCGGGCTTTCTATGGCACCCTCCCTTTGCAATCCCATCTCAGCTCCACCTCGGTTCCGTGTCCAAAGTACACGCTTAAACCACTCAAAATCAGGGTGTTGATTGCGCAACATGTCATGACTAAATATTAGATTAGCCCCTTCATTTCGGCACACTTTAACCATGGGCAAGAAGGTCAACTTTATCGCACTCACAGCAATCATTGGAATCTCGGCATGGCTCTTCGGCGGTGACGCAGAAAGCACGGAATTGACCCAAGCTGTGGCATCCAACCCTGGAGACATTGCTTGGATGGTGGTGGCCAGTGCTTTTGTGCTGTTGATGACCCCGGGTCTGGCGTTCTTCTATGGAGGAATGGTGGACCGGAAAAATGTCATCTCCACCATGCTCCAGAGCTTCGTGGCCTTGGGCGTCATCAGTGTGATTTGGGTACTTGTGGGATTCAGCTTTTGCTTTGGCGACAGCCTGGGCGGCATCATCGGCAATCCAATGACCTTTTTCAATTTCAGGAATGTGGGAACAGCCGCGCATCCTGAAATCGGCGCAGGGCTTCCTTTTGTATTGTTCGCCTTGTTTCAGCTCAAGTTCGCCATCATCACCCCAGCCCTCATCACAGGCAGCTTGGCGGGACGGATTCGATTCAGGAGTTACATCCTTTTTATGGTGCTGTTCACCCTGTTTATTTATGCGCCCCTGGCTCACATGACATGGCACCCAGATGGCCTGCTCATGAACTTGGGAGTACTGGACTTTGCCGGTGGAACGGTGGTTCACATGTCCGCTGGATTCGCAGCCTTGGCCGGTGCTGTTCATTTGGGCCCCAGAAACATCTCGCGCCTGGAACACGCCAACATCCCCTTTATCATTTTGGGACCAGGCCTTCTTTGGTTTGGTTGGTTTGGATTCAATGCAGGATCTGCATTGGGGGCCAATGAAGATGCTGTTGTGGCCTTTGCCAACACCCACTTTGCCTCGGCTTCAGGCATGATCACCTGGATGTTTTGGGAGCGATTTAAAGGGCGAAAAATGAACGCTGTTGGTGCGTGTATCGGCGCCATTGTTGGCCTGGTCGCCATCACGCCTGCTGCGGGCTTCGTGACCATTCAAGAGAGTCTCCTCATTGGATTCATCGCTGCATTGGTGTCCAATTGGGCCATTTCGCGACAAGGCAAAAGTGGTTTGGACGACACCTTGGATGTCTTTCCATCCCATGGCGTGGGCGGCATGGTCGGCATGTTGCTCACCGGCGTCTTTGCGGCAGATGTGGGGTTGACCTCTGGCCACACTGAAACGTTCATTTGGCACCTTGTGGCTTTGGTTGGGGCCGCCTTGTTCAGCTTTGTGGGCAGCTTTGCCTTGTTCAAATTGGTGGACTTGGCCATACCGCTTCGCGTTTCAGGTTGGCAAGAGACGCTTGGACTGGACGAAAGCCAGCACGGCGAAACCATCGATTGACCCCAAAAGGTTGAATAGATTCCCCATCGTTTGCAAAACCACCTGCACTCTAGAGCAGATGATGGCTACCTTTGACACACAATTGGCGATAGACCTGCGGTAGCGCATGGACGGCATCGCCCTCATGAATACCCCAACCTTTTGTCCGATTTTCACTCGCTCGGTTTGAGCGAACCCCTCATGCGGGCCCTCGAACCTCTTGGTTACGAGACCCCCACCCCCATTCAGGCGCAAGCCATTCCCCATGTCATCCAAGGCCGAGACGTCCTCGGCGTTGCCCAAACAGGCACCGGAAAGACGGCCGCTTTTTCGCTGCCGATGCTTCACCGCCTCGACCAACAAAGCCGACCAGACCAACGAAAGGTCATTCGTGCGCTCATCTTGAGTCCAACGCGAGAGTTGTCCGCTCAAATTGGCGAGAGCATTCAGGATTATTCCAAGCACCTGTCCATCCACCACACGGTCATTTTTGGTGGCGTGAAGCAAGGCAAACAGGTGGCTGCGCTCAAACGCGGCGTAGACATTGTTGTGGCCACCCCAGGAAGACTGCTTGACCTCATCGATCAAGGCTACATCAACCTCAGACAACTCGAGTACTTCGTTTTGGACGAGGCGGACACCATGCTCGACATGGGCTTCATCCACGATATCCGCAAGGTGATCAAGCTGCTTCCTTCTCGGAGACAGTCTTTGTTTTTCTCTGCGACGATGCCGCAGAACATCCAAGAACTGGCCGACACCATCCTCATCGACCCCCTGACGGTTGAAGTGGAGAGGCGCAGCTCAGCGGCAGAATCTGTCGAGCAAAAGGTCTTCTTTGTGCGCCAAGGCGAGAAAAAGCACCTCTTGGTGGACGTCCTCAAAGCGCCCGACGTAAGCAGCGCATTGGTCTTTACCCGGACCAAATACGGCGCCGACAAATTGGTCAAGCACCTTCGCAAACAAGGCGTTCGCAGTGAGGCCATCCATGGCAACAAGTCGCAACCTCAGCGAGAGAAAGCCATGAAGGCATTCAAACGGGGCGACTTGGGCGTTTTGGTGGCCACAGACATCGCTGCCCGAGGCATCGATGTGGATGACCTTAGCCATGTCATCAACTTCGAAATCCCGAACATTCCAGAGACTTACGTTCACCGGATTGGGCGGACAGGAAGGGCGGGTGCCGAAGGCATTGCCATTTCCTTTTGCAACGAGGACGACGAACGCACCTACCTGCGTGACATCCAGAGGTTGATTCGCAAAGAAGTGCCCCTGGATACTGACCAGGACTACCATTTGGCGTTGCCAGCCATTCCACTCGACAGCGGCAGACCCAGCGGTCAGGGTGGCAATGGCGGTCAAAAAGGCCAAGGAAAGCGCAGACCCAAGGGTCGGCGCGGTGGTCAAGGCGGTGATCAAGGTGGCGGCCCCAAATCCCAACGCGGTGGAAACCGCAGGCCAGGTGGAGGTTCAGGCCGAAGCTCAGGTCCTGGTGGTGGCGGTGGTGGCAACCGAAGAAATCGCGGAGGCGGAGGCGGAGGTGGCCAGCGCTCGAGCGATTAAGCACCACAGCCATGCTCAGTCAGCTCCAGTCCAGTTATGGAATGGTATTGAATGGGGATCTGCTTCATGAAATCGCAACCCATAGCCGTTTTCTAGAGGTCAAAAAAGGCCACATGGTGATGGATGTAGGGGATTCCATCCTGGGCCTTCCCATGCTCATGGATGGCGCCATTAAAATCCTCCGGGTCGATGGCGAAGGAGATGAAATGCTGCTTTATTTTCTCGAAACAGGCGACAGCTGTGCCATGACCATTGGCAATCATTTCGACAACGCCAAAAGCGAAATCCGCGCGGTGGCCGAAAAAGACAGCACATTGGCCATCCTTCCCTTGGACCAGGTTCACCAATGGATGCGTGACCATGAAGATTTCCAAAGGTTCATTTTGGAGAGCTTCAACACCCGGCTCAAGGAAATGGCGGAAGCCTTGGATGCCTTGGCCTTTCAAGACCTTCAGGAGAGGCTGTCCAAATACTTGGACGACCGGGTCAAAATCAATGGATCCACCTCCATTCACACCACACATGCCGAAATCGCCGCGGACTTGAACACCTCTCGCGTGGTCGTTTCCAGAATGCTGAAACAATGTGAGCGGGAGGGCAAAATCGAGCTTCACCGCAATCGAATCGAGGTCCTCAACTTTTGATAAATCCACAGAAGTAACCCAGGTGACGCGTCCCCCTTCTGCGGAGATGTACTTTGCAGCAGTGCGCAAATGGTTCCCCATACTGGACTGGCTTCCACGGTACAGCCGTGTTGAATTCCTTGGAGACCTTCCCGCAGGACTGACGGTCGGTGTGATGCTCATTCCCCAGGGAATGGCCTATGCCATGATTGCGGGACTGCCCGTGGTTTACGGCCTGTATGCCTCCATCGTCCCCCTGATCGTCTATGCTGTAATGGGAACATCCAAGCAATTGGCTGTTGGCCCCGTGGCCATGGACTCTCTGCTGGTGGCCACTGGCCTGTTGGGCTTGGCTGCGGCCGGAACCGGTCGATACATTGAATTGGCCCTGCTCCTGGCCTTCATGACGGGCGTTTTGCAATTGACTTTGGGCCTGCTTCGCATGGGCTTTCTGGCCAACTTCCTTTCCCGGCCTGTCATCAGCGGTTTTACAAGCGCTGCGGCGCTGATCATCTCTTTGAACCAATTGCCCAACCTCTTGGGCATCGAAATGGAACGCAGTTCCCATCTGCACCACCTCTTGGCAGGGGCCTGGTCTTCTGCGAAACAACTTGACGGGGCCACCTTGGGCATGAGCGCCGTGTCCATGGCTGTGCTGCTGGGCCTCAGGCGATGGGCGCCCAAAGTGCCCAGCGCACTGGTGGTGGTGGTGCTTGGCATCCTGTTCGTTCAATGGAGCGGAATCGAATTCGATGTGGTGGGCGAGGTCCCCAGCGGGCTGCCCGGATTTGCCTTCCACGCCATGAACTGGGGCGACGTTCAACTGCTGCTGCCCATGGCCGGAACCCTGGCTTTGATTGCCTTCATGGAATCCTTCAGTGTGGCCACTGCCGTCTCGGAGAAAGAAGCGAATTCCAGCCTGGATGCCAACCAAGAGTTGCGCGCCCTGGGCACCGCCAACATGCTGGGATCTTGGTTTGGCTCCTACCCCATCACTGGCGGGTTTTCCCGAACCGCAGTGAACTTGAGGTCCGGAGCCAAAACCGGAATGAGCGGCTTGATTTCAGCCGGAGTGGTGGCCCTCACCCTCACTTTCTTGATGCCCGTATTTGCCCCTCTGCCGACGGCCGTTTTGGGGGCCATCATCGTGGTGGCCGTTTTGGGCTTGGTCAACGTGCAATATTTCTGCAAGCTCTGGTTCACGCACAAAGCAGAAGCCGTCCTCCTCCTCCTCACATTCAGTTTGACGGCATTTGCAGGCATGGTCGCGGGCATCGCATCGGGCATGGCCTTGAGCCTTGTCCTCACCTTGTACCGCACGTCCATGCCCCACACAGCAGAATTGGGACAAATCAATGGCGTCTATCGAAACGTCCAACGCTTCCCCGAGGCCACCCAATCAGAAGGTCAACTCATCCTTCGCTTTGATGGCCCCTTGAATTACGCCAGTCAAGCTCACTTCAAACGTTTTGTATTGTCCCGGTTGGCCAGCCGCAAGGACGGAGGCGAATCCATCCATCGCGTGGTGCTGAGCGCAGAGTCCATTCCGCACCTGGACGCCACCGCTGTGGCCATGCTTGAAGAATTGCTCGACCAGTTCGAATCCGACAACATCACCCTTCACATGGCTGGCCCTACAGGCCCCGTGAGGGATGTCCTGGACCGGTCTGGCTTGATGAAACGAATCGGAACAGAGCGGTTCCACACCGGTTTGGCCACGGCCATGGGGCACGAGAAGGCCACTGAAGACCGAAAAGGAATGGCCACACAAACCCTCCATGCCAAGAATTCATAGACCCGTGGTTTCCCCCCCACTTTCTTCCGAAATTTGCACCACATGAAAGTCGAACAGATTTACACCGGATGTCTCGCCCAAGGCGCCTACTACATCGAGTGCTGTGACGAGGCGGTTGTCATTGACCCGCTCCGTGAAGTTCAGCCTTACTTGGACCGGGCAGAGGCCAATGGGAAGACCATCAAGTACATTTTTGAGACCCACTTTCACGCGGATTTTGTGAGCGGACACGTTACGCTTTCAGAAAAAACCGGGGCACCAATTGTCTTCGGTCCCAATGCAGCGCCCAAGTTTGACGCCATTTCTGCCACCGACGGACAGGTTTTCAAGGTGGGCAAAGTGACCATTGAAGTGATCCATACTCCGGGCCACACCATGGAGTCCACCACCTATTTGCTCCGGGACAAAGAAGGAAAGCCCCACGCCATTTTTACAGGTGACACTCTGTTTTTGGGCGATGTGGGACGCCCCGACTTGGCCCAAAAAGGGGCCGACATGACCCAAGAGCAGCTGGCAGGAACCCTGTTTGACAGCCTTCGCACCAAGATCATGACCCTCCCCGACGACGTGATCGTGTACCCCGGCCATGGCGCTGGGTCGGCCTGCGGAAAGAACATGAGCTCGGAGACGGTGGGCACCCTGGGCGACCAAAAAGCCAACAACTACGCTCTTCGTCCCGACATGACGAAGGCCGAATTCGTGAAGGAAGTCACCGATGGCCTCCTCCCCCCTCCTGCATACTTCCCGCTGAATGTGAAGATGAACAAGGAAGGGTACGAACCCATGGAAAAGGCCCTGGAACGCGGCCAGCAGGGGCTTTCGCCCGAGGCCTTTGATGCTGCAGCCAATGAGACCAGCGCAGTCGTCCTGGACGTGCGCTCCAAAGAAGCTTTTGCTGCAGAGCACATTCCCAGAAGCACGTTTATTGGCCTGGATGGCAACTTCGCCCCTTGGGTGGGCGCCATGATTGTGGACCTGAAGCAACCGATTTTGCTGGTCTGCGAAGACGACAAAATCCATGAAGCCATCACCCGACTGTCCCGGGTGGGGTTTGACCAGGTTTTGGGCCACCTCGCCGGTGGGCTGGACGCTTGGAAAAAAGCCGGCATGGCCACCGATCACATTGCCGCCATTGGCGCTCCCGAATTTGCCAACCTCTGTCAAGCGCCAAACGCAACGGTGATCGACGTTCGCAAACCAGGAGAATTCCAATCGGAGCACGTCTTGGACGCAGAGTCCATGCCTTTGGCCGACTTGAATCAACACTTGGCCTCCATCCCCAAGGACAAGCCGTTTTACCTGCATTGCTTGTCGGGATACCGCTCCTTGATTGCCTTGAGCATTTTGAAGGCCCGCGGACTGCACCATGGCATCAATGTCGAAGGCGGATTCACCGCCATCAAAGAGACCGACGCTCCCATGAGCGATTACGTTTGCCCTTCGACCCTCTGAGGTTTGGCGGGTACGAAGTGTGGGTGTAGTTTTGCCCTCCTTCTCTGAAAATGTTCAGGGTGTCACACCCAGGTGGCGAAATTGGTAGACGCGCAGTCTTCAGGTGGCTGTGCCTTCGGGCGTGCGGGTTCGAGTCCCGCTCTGGGTACGAAGAGAAGAGGCTCCTTGATGGGGCCTCTTTTTTTTGCCTTTGAGGTCTCCCTTACAGCCACTGTCGTTCAAACTTCGAGGCTCCTATGTCATGCCCCATTCGGGCTTGAACGGTCATGAGGAGTTGACCGGACTTCAGGAGTTGGAACACCTGAGCTTCAGCGGTTCAACCACCCGAGCTTCGGGTTGGTCTCCTCCAATCAGGTATACACCACGCCTGCGGCCACGGTGAGTCGGGTGGTCGGATCCACCAAGATGAAGGAGCCTGTGGCACGATTGCGGCGGTAGTCATCCACCAGCACAGGGGCTGCAGTGCGGATGCGAACCCGGGCAATGTCGTTCATACCGATGCTCAGGTCGTCCTCCATCCGATGGAGGGTGTTGATGTCGAGCTTGTACACCACCTCTTTCACCACCGCCTTGACCTCGCGTGACGTGTGCCTCAATTCAAACCTGGCACCGGGACGCATGGGCTGATCCGACAACCAACAAATCCGCACGTCCAAATCCTGAGCGCTTTCGGGCTGGTTGTTTTCACGGACGAGCATGTCTCCGCGGCTCAAATCAATGTCATTGGCCAACGTCATCACCACGCTTTGTGGCGGAAATGCTTTATCCACCGACTTCTCTCCAATGGAGATGGAAGTGACCTGAGAGGAGATGCCACTGGGCAGCGCAAGCACCTCATCTCCCACCTTGAAAACACCACCTGCCACGCGGCCAGCATACCCTCGGAAATCCCGGTGGGCATCGGTCTGAGGTCGGATGACATATTGGACAGGGAAACGGCAATCTTGCAGGTTTCTGTCGGCGGCCACGTGAACGTGCTCAAGGTCATGAAGGAGGGTTGGCCCCTCATACCACGGCATCTTGTCCGAGGCGTCCACCACATTGTCCCCTTTGAGGGCACTGATGGGAATGAACCGGATGTCCGGTACATCGAGCCGGCTCGAGAAATCTCGGAACTCCTCCACAATCTCATTGTAGCGGCCTTCACTCCAATCCACCAGGTCCATTTTATTGACGCAAACCACCATGTGTTTGATGCCCAACAAATGGGTGATGAAACTGTGGCGGTATGTCTGCTCCAAAAGTCCAGCGCGCGCGTCCACCAAAATGATGGCCAGGTCGGCGGTGGAGGCACCCGTCACCATGTTTCGGGTATACTGGATGTGCCCAGGTGCGTCAGCAATGATGAACTTCCGCTTGGGTGTTGCGAAATACCGGTATGCCACGTCGATGGTGATGCCCTGCTCACGCTCGGCGCGGAGACCATCGGTCAGCAGAGACAGGTCAGCCCCATCGGTGCCGCGCTGTGCCGACGCCTCCTCAATGGAGACGAGCTGGTCCTCAAAAATGGTCTTGCTGTCGTAGAGCAATCGACCAATCAACGTGCTCTTGCCGTCGTCGACGCTGCCAGCAGTAATAAAACGAAGGAGTCCTTGTGCCATTTTACTTCGGGTTCTGGCTTAGAAATAGCCTTCCTTTTTGCGGTCCTCCATCGCAGACTGGCTGCGCTTGTCGTCCATGCGACCACCGCGTTCTGTCTTTCTTGCTGCAGCCACTTCGGCCACAATTTTCTCGAGGGTATCGGCGTCACTTTCCACCGCACCTGTGATGGTCAGGTCCCCCAATGTCCTGAACCGAATCTGGAGAGACTCCGGCTGCTCATCGGGCCTCAAATTCAGGTAATCGCTGTGGGCGAGGATTTGACCAGCACGGCGAATCACTCGACGTTCATGGGCAAAGTAAAGGCTGGGTATGGCGATGTTCTCTCGCAAGATGTAATTCCAAATGTCCAGCTCAGTCCAGTTGTTCAGCGGAAACACCCGGAAGTGCTCCCCGGGCTGATGCTTTCCATTGTAAAGGTCCCAAAGTTCAGGACGCTGGTTCTTGGGGTCCCATTGGCTAAAGTCATCTCGGTGACTGAAAAAGCGCTCTTTCGCTCTGGCCTTCTCCTCGTCACGGCGGGCTCCACCCACGCATGCGTCGAACTGATGCGCCTCAATCGTGGAAATCAGCGTGGGCGTTTGAATCTTGTTTCGAGAGGCATTGAATCCGGTCTCCTCGGCCACTTCTCCGCGATCAATCAGGTCTTGCACGCTGCCCACGATGAGCTGCACGCCCAACGACTCCACCAGATCATCACGGAACTGAATGGTCTCCGGGAAGTTGTGGCCGGTATCGATGTGAACCAGCGGCATGGGAATGCGTGCAGGTGCAAACGCCTTTTTGGCCAAATGGGTCACACAAATGCTGTCCTTGCCTCCACTGAATAAAATCGCCGGACGCTCAAATTGCGCTGCCACCTCCCTCAACACGTAGATGCCTTCGGCCTCCAATTCGTCGAGGTGGCTCATGTTGTAATCACTCATGGTCAGTCTTTCTTTCTGCCAAGGTTGCCGAAACGGAACCAAGCGCGCTCGTGGTAATAATAGAGCACCATCTTCAGGGCACTTTCAACCAGGGCAATCCCCGTGGCTGCTTTGACATCTCCAAAAACAATGTAGGTGATGGTAAACGTGGTCGCCGAAGCAATGATTCTCCAAGTCACAGCCTTGGCCATGTGGCGCTTTCGGGACAGTTTTTGGTTCATGCTCATATTCCCCACTAATTCAGTAGGCTAAAGATCGGCAAAATCAGCGATCAATCCGATTGAATCTGCAACAGACAATTCCGTTGTGTCCACAGAGAGGCAGCTTTCTTCGGGGGCTTCGTAGGCATCGCTGTGAAAATGCTCTCGGCCCCGGATCTCTGTCGTGTGAACATGCACCTCCTTCACATTCGCCCGCCCTTTGAATTCTTCTCGAAGCCAGCGGAAGGGAGCCACCACAGCCACGATGACCACAGATCCTTGTCGGCTCAAGTACAACGCTATGTCCTGGGCCCTTCTGATGTTGGCCTCTCTGCCGGCAGGAGAGTAGTCTGCATTTTCAGTCAAGGCCCGCAAGTCATCCCCATCGACCAAAAAAGCCGAGTGCCCCTTGGACTGGACATGGTCCAACATGGCACGTCCGAGGGTGGACTTGCCTGCTCCAGGTTGTCCCGTGATCCAGACGATGGGCTTTTCGGCGCTCATGGGGCAAAAATACAGCCTTGGAGCCTTCAACTGACCACAGGTTTGTTTTCGTGTCAATTTTTTTTTGGCTAGTAATTACCTGTAAATCAATGATATATGTTCTTTTCTTAAAAAAAAACCAGTTCAATCGTAACCCTAAAGGAGGAGCTCAGGTAAAGGGTAATGGTTTTGGTTACAGCCGCTCCCGCAA
>CALKHD010000038.1 GCA_938092195.1 uncultured Flavobacteriales bacterium
AAAATGCCGAGCCAACCCTTCCAAATCAATGACCTGCTCACCCGCACTTCTGAGCGATTGGATGACTTCGGTTTTTGCGGAACCCGTGTATCCGCCAACCCGAACCAACGGCCATTCGTGGCCCATGAGCTCCGGCAGGCTCTGCTTGTAAGCCTTGTACCCTCCTTTCAGCAAAAACACCGGGAGTCCCGCCGTGCGCAACAACCACCCCATGGACCCGCTTCTCATTCCACCGCGCCAACAGTACAGGTGAATGGGCCTTCGATAGGGATGCTCCGCAAACTTGGCCCTGGCTTCTTTGACAATGGCGGCCATTTTCGGGCCAATGAATTCCAAGCCTTTGTCTACGGCTGATTCCCGCCCGACCTGCTTGTATAACGTCCCCACCTCGGCGCGTTCTTGATCGGTGAAGAGGGGAAAGGAAATGGCCCCTGGGATGTGGGCTTCGGCGAACTCTCCTGGGGAGCGAACATCCAGCAAGAGCGCACCTTCCTCCCTGGCTCCAGTTAAGAAATCCTCTACCTCCACAATGCGCTCTGGTACCGCCATCCCCGCGAAGGTAATCCCCCCTTCAGGGGTTTTGGCACGATGGTTGTTTTAACAGAAAGCGTACACATTCAACTGCGACACCATGACACGATACATTTCCCCTTTTGTTCTCCTTGCCGCGGTGAGCTTGTCCCCTAACCTCTCCGCACAAAGCAACTTCAGTCCACCCAATGCACCGGAGGTTTGCGCCTCTTGTGAGCATGAATGCGAGCAGAACAACCGCTTTGCTTCCAAACAAGAACGGCTGAGGATTGCAGCTGAGACCCGGATGCTGGAAAACCGAGCCCGCCGAGACCGAGCCGCCGCTCGCCTCTTGCAATCACAACGCGCCGTGGCTCAAGAAGAGAAGCGGCGCATTCAAGCCGACCGAAGGGCCATCCTAAGTGAGGCAAAGCAAAGGGAATGGGCGCACCGAAGGGCCAACGTGACCCTGAACAACCTCACGGGCAACCTGCAGCGCCATCACACCTTGGTTCTGCAAAACGTCACGGGGATCGACCCCAAACACACGGTTGCACAAGTGCATCAAATCCTGGCCAATGGCCAAGGCCTGGACTTTGTGAACCCTTTGAAGATCAAGCGTAAGTATCGCACGCACAAAAAGTTAGACCCCAACTTTATTCGTACGCGTGGCGTCCTTCATGCCTCCATTCACAGAGAAACACTGAATGAATATGGCCGATTTGTTCGATTGGTAATCAAGGACCACACGGGGAGCATTGTTTACGATGCCCGTTACGAGAACATGCACTTTGGAGAAATGCTCGCCCCTCTTGAGGGCATGCCCTCACTCTAAAGCCATAGGCCGATCACCAGCGCCCGCTCCCATTCAAGGAGTGGGCGTTGTTGCTTGGACTCATTTTCGAGAGAGCCCCGACTGAGTCAGACCCAGATAACGCCCCAAGCTCACCACAGCCAAATGGGCCACGGAAATCAAACCAAAACAGAGATAGGCATCGAGGAGTGTAGTGAGCAACATCAGGACTGGATTTGCATTCCATTACGGACAAGCACAGCCATTGGTTACACATTATGCTTTTTTCCTTGGGGGGCGTTGCACTTTTTGAGCACCACCATGCTTCTTCAGATAGACGACCTTAAGAGTGCTCAGCGCACCACAAACCGGGCACTCCGTGCGCCATCGCGGGTGACCATTTGTGCGGCGTAGACGCCCGGCGACCAGAACGACGCATCGAGCACAAAGGGCAAGACAACATCTTGGGCAGAAAAGCAAAGCTGCCCTGCCGATGTGAACACCCTGACGTCGCCTTCTCCCACTCCGGTGAGCACCACTGGACCCGATGTTGGGTTGGGCACGACCGACAAGGCGGCCACCTCCCCCAAGGACGCACCGGCATCGATGGCAACCACCTGACCTTCATCCTCATTTGGCCATGCGAAAGGCTCGGTGATGAGCGTGCATTCGCCATTGGAGGCCGTCAAGATGTATTCGCCCTCTTCGCTCGGCGCGTGGTCCATTCCTTGACCCACCAGAATTCCATCGAAATACCATTGGTAAATCAGCGGACTTGTTGCGCCTGCAACCTGGGCTGAGAGCCCGTCACCGCTGGCCACCACTGCAAGTTCGGTTCCCTCCATGCAGGCCCCGAAAATGGCGTAGAACGAATCGTCCTGTTGCAAGGCCACTTCGATGAAAGGATCGCTTGGATCCACCAAGCCCAAGTCCACATGAATGTTGCTCTGCCAATTCAAAAACCCATATCCCGGGCCCGGAATGGCCGCCAATCGGATGGGACACTCGCCAAAGTATTGTCCGGACCAGCCTGTGCCCAACTGGTGCATCTCGTTGACCGTGACTTCCCCTGCAAAAGGTGGAGACCAATTCAACGTTACCATTTTGGGCGCGTCATATCCGAATTCATCTTGGACTTGAATCCGCTCTGGATTGGCGCGCTCCTCGTTGTGGTTGCGCATGAGCTCCAATCGGCTTTGCCAATAGTTGATGGACGCGGGTGACTCCCACTCGTCGATGTGATGCACCATGGCCGGAGCCATGTTGGCAGCGGTGTTGGCCAACCTCACATCAAACAGGTCCGGTGAAAACTTGGTCTCCAGCAAATCACACGTGCGGGTGGCGAACTCACACCGGTAATGGTCGTCGGCCAGAACCTTTCGAAACAGGTCAGTGAACCGAGAAGCGTAAGGCGGATTGAGGGTCAAGTTGAGGTAGTTCTCATAGGGGCTCGTTCCCCATGCACCGAAGCAGGCATCGGTGTCGTACAGCATGGGCCTCCACAATCCATCTCCGCTGTTGGCCCGGAAAAACTTGACGTTGTTCTGCCCCCAAGGAGCGGCAATCCAATCCACATTCTGCCCGTGAATCTCGAAGATGTGGTAATCGATGTAGCTCGACACATCAAAGTGTTGGTCAAAGGCTTCTCGAAATCCAAGAGAACCGTCTGGCCACTCCAGCATGGGGTCCACCGTGGCCTCGAATGCACTCGGTCCCCCATTCAACGAGGTGAAGGCACTCACAAGGTCCACCTCGTTCTTGTCCCAGCCCAAATTGTCCTCGACCATCTGCTCATCAGCCTTTTCGCGGGCTCCGTACACCCCCCAGTAATCCCCATTCAGGTACACTTCAACGGGCCTCCAACCGGAGGCAAAGACATGGGTTTCCAGAGCCAACTCACCATAAAAGGCGTCTTGGAACTTGTTTTCCCAAGAGGCTTGCCCCCCGTTTCTCAGGTTTAGATTGCCAAATTCATGAATGTCGGGCTTGGAGAAGAACACATCATGTTGGAGGGGTCCGGTGTAGTTCTTTTTGAAATCCAGCCGGAACGACCGCTGGGGTTCCGCCCTTGACCACCCACCGTGGATTTCCAGATCCAAGCGAGCATTGACCACCGGCACACCCAAATCATCGAACCAGGTTAACCGACTCTCCCTGGACCAAGGCTCCCAGAAATTGGAACCGAAAAAAGGATAGTCATTGCCGGCATTGGGACCAGACACGTAAATGCCGGTGTTCCAATCCCACAGGTGATCAGGGTGGGTGATGATGCTGACTTTTTGGAGACCCGTGGAAGGTTCATCTATGAAATACGTGCGGTCTACGGTCTCACTGGGAACCAAACCCTCTCCGAATGCACGAACGCTGAGCACCGTGGTTTGGGAAGGTGTCCAGAATCCGGTGAACACCAAAGAGGACTCAGTGGGCTCCGACCCGTCGGTGGTGAACCGGAGGGTCATGGGTGGCAAATTCTGTCCGGGAGCGCCAGAAGGCACTCCTGGAGCCGCCTCCACGGAGGTTGATGTGAACCACCCCGAGGCGGGCTCGACAATTGGCGCCGGCGCTATCTGAGACAGGCAAACTCCGGAATTGGGCTCACCCGGAGTGGGGTCGGTATAAAAGCACCAATCCTCTGACCCATCTGACCTCCCCATAGACAGAGTCGACCTAAGCTCTTGAGGCAGTGTCGCCAGGTCCAACAGCTCTCCATCTGCGGTCGAAAGAATGACGGGCTCTCCTGGCTTGAGCTTGAAATTGGTGTGGAATTCAGAAGGCTCCGGCGCCCACCAATTGGGAAGGCCTCCATAGGGGACCGGTGTGGACTGTGAACGGGCCAAAGCCAAAAATGGTCGAGCGGTGAAATCCGATGAGTTGGCATTGTCATTGTGGACCTGAACCGCCAGAACATTGGTTCCGGAAATCAACCATTCACGGGGGTCAAAGGGCACAGACTCGGGGATGCCCCCTCCGTACAAGACCGCCTCGTGCAGCCCCCCAGCATTGGCATTGTGGGCGACTGAAACGTCCTGCATCGTCTGCGATCGGGCCACTTCATGGCCGTTCAAAAATGCGACATAGCCATCGTCGTAATCCACCGCGAGCAAGCCGTGAATGAGTTCATCAGGATTCACCACGATGAAACTTTTGCGCATGAACACCACTTCGGCATTCACCTCTACAGCGTCGTCATTGTCTCCATACCCAATGCTACCGGGGCCACTGAGCCATGAAGCATCATCAAATTCGAGCGTTCGCCAGTCTGTATTGAGCGCTTGATTGGGAACCATATAGCGCCACATCTCCTGATCATCCACAGGGCACTCCCAGTGATGAACCAGGCCTACATCCCGACCGGAACACAAGAACAAAATCCGCTCATTCGGGCCGAGCATCACATCGGGCAGGCTCCATTTCTCCCAATTGTCCGGATCGTCAGAGAGTCGCATGGACGACAACGAGACCGGCTCTTGCCCTTGGTTGATGAGTTCGATCCAATCTTCTCCGCGCCCAAGACCGTCCTCCAAGTCCCCAAAAGGATGCACTTCCGAAATGCGAACCTGACCCTTCAAAGCCCAAGAAGAAGTCAGTGCGATACACAGGATGCACATCCATTTTTTCCAACCGGAGAAAACCCTTTTGTCCATTTTCGAAAATTAAACGCTAGAATCAACAACGAATGCCCCGGGGTCGCAAGGCTATTGACACCATGACCGGTCTTTCTATTTTGACCATGAGTTGGGTCTGAAATGAGTTTGCTCTAGCTTGAAGCATGGCCTCGGCTTTACAACTGATTCAATTCGTCTTTTGGAATGCAGCAGCAGCCATGGTCTTTCTGGTCCCCCACGAAATCATGCGCGGTGAGCATGTGGACGGGTTCATGCGACCGCTACTGGCGATGTCGATTCTTCTCTACTTGATTCTGGACCGGCAATGCCGCAGAACCCCACCTTTCGGACACCCCATACTCTTGCAATGGACCCGTGGATTTCACTTTCTCTTTTGGGCTGAAATGCTCATGGAAGCGGTCATATTCACCCTATTGGACTTTCATGACACTCCATCAAACGACCCTTACTTTATGACCTTTTGGGCCTGTACCGCTTTGTGGCTGATGGGAGGATGGCCTTGGCTCACCCACCGATACCATCGAAAAAGGCGGACCTAAAGCCCGCCTTTTCCTGCTCAATTGGTTTGAGCTTACATGTCGTTCAGTGCCTGCATTGCTGCAGTGGCATCTCCATAGATCTGGGTTAACCAAATCTTTCCTGCGGCATCAAAATCCCAGGATTCGTAATAGGAAATCATCACGGACTTGCGGTCGGTGCTATCGGTGGCCGGGC
>CALKHD010000039.1 GCA_938092195.1 uncultured Flavobacteriales bacterium
AATCCAATCCACCTTCGGAAGCGGAGGCCAACTCTACGTTGGCTCCTGAACCATCGGCCAGAGATTGAGGCAACACCCCAAACCCCAATGCGGGAGTGGTGCTGCAGAAGACCCCGACTGCAGGACATTGAACAGCGCCAGCCATGTGAAGGGGCGCGCTGTCGTTGCTCACCACCACTTTGGCCTGGGACATCAAGGCCGCTGACCCAAGCAAACTGAGCTCCCCCGCGCACACGGCAGGTCGCTTTTCCGATTTGGAGGCAATCTCCTCCAAGAGCAATCGATCAGCTGAACCTCCCAGCAACACCACCTCTTGGTGGGACCCTTGGGCGTGAATCTGATTCACCAAAGTCGTCCAATGCTTGGCTGGCCACCTCTTGGTGGACCAAACACTGCTGGGGGCGAGAATGACCGCTCCGTCGGGCCATGATGACGCCGCCGTCCTGTCCACGTCTTGGGGGTGCAATTGAGGCCGATCCAAAGCGGCATTGAACGCCCCAACAACATCGGAAATATGAGCGTGATTCCGCTGTGTCTCATGACGGCCATCCCCAATGTTGTGCGGATGAAACTGTGCTCCTGGACCCGAGAGCGAGACCCCTTCAAACACACTTGATTTTGGGGCTTTGATCTGTTTTGTCAGCCAAGCCATGCTGGAATACCGGTGCAGGTTCACCACCTGGTCTGGCCGTTGCGCACGGGCCTGTCGTCCAAGCGCCAAAAGCCGGGGATACTTCAACCACCCTTGCCGGTCCCAGACCCAAACTTGATTCACAAAAGGATGGCCTTGGAACAGCCCTTCAGCCCCTTTTCTCACCACCACACGGATGGCGTCATCTGGATGGACCCGATGCCAAGATTCCAAAAGGGCCGTGGACAGCACAACATCCCCAAGGAACGCAGGCTGAAGCAGGAGAAGGCCTCCCAAACCTGTTGGATTTGGCCCCGGAGTTGTCATACGGCCACGGCATGGGTTCGCAACGCTTCGTTCAAAGACGTTTTGCGGTCAGTGCTCTCTTTTCGGTGTCCGACAATCAGCGCACATGGGACCCCATATTCTCCTGCTGGGAAAGACTTATTTCGGGTCCCTGGAATCACAACAGCACGCGCCGGAACCACCCCTCGATGTTCCACAACCTGATCGCCTGAGACATCCAAAATCGGCGTGCTCGCTGTCAACACCACTCCGGCGCCAAGCACGGCTTCACGCCCCACCCGGACTCCCTCCACCACGATGACGCGGGACCCCACAAAAGCACCATCCTCAACAATCACAGGAGACGCCTGCAGGGGCTCCAAAACACCGCCAATTCCAACGCCACCGCTCAGGTGCACGTTGGAGCCAATTTGTGCACACGACCCTACAGTGGCCCAGGTATCGACCATGGTTCCGCTGCCTACGTATGCACCAATGTTGACATAGCTGGGCATCATGACGACCCCTCGGCCCAAAAAAGCCCCGTAGCGCGCAATGGCATGGGGGACCACGCGCACTCCGGCTTCAGCATGGTTTCGCTTGAGCGACATCTTGTCGTGAAATTGAAAAGGGCCCACTTCTTCCACCTTCATCTCGCGCATGGGGAAATACATCACCACTGCTTTTTTGACCCATTCATTCACTTGCCAATCTCCACCGGCCGGTTCTGCGCAACGGAGCACGCCTTGGTCTAACCCTGCAATGACCGACTCCACAGCAGCCCTCGAAGATGAATCTGTGCGCAAGCTGGGTTGATCCCAAGCTGCCTCGATGACTTGCCGGGTCTGGCCCCAGTCGATGTCGGTGGTTGTCTGCATGGTGCTGGCGTTGTCCATTTTGCGAAGATACCCGGATGCGCGCCTCTGATTCAGCCTAAATTCACAACATGGCTCGCTTCATTGCATTCGATTTCGGGACCCGCCGTGTGGGCGTGGCCATCACTGACTCTGGCGCCATGATTGCCGCGCCAGAAGGAACGTACCCACCTGAATCGCTGGATGCAGAAATTCAGCGATTGTTGAAAGAGGAGCCCTGCGCAGGGTTTGTCGTGGGCATGCCAGGATTGCTCACCGGAGACGCGACCCACAGCACATCGGCCATTCAAGCCTTCGCAGCCCAACTCAAGCGCAAATTCCCGGATTACACCGTAGACATGGTGGACGAAGACCACACCAGCCGTGAAGCGTCCATGGCGATGGTGCAAGCGGGCATGCGCAAATCGAAAAGGCGGGAAAAGGGACAATTGGATCGCATTGCGGCGACCCTGATTCTTCAGCGCTTCTTAGACAGCCGCTGATCGGCTTTAGTCTTCTTCGTTGCCTTTGAACACTTCGATTTCTCGGGTGGTTTTGACCAAATCGGTGAACCGGTCTACATACCGCGTTGCGCGAACAACGTGGTTGTCAATCCAATGGTAGTTTCCGCCCCTGGGCTTCCCCATGAGCAAGCCATGGTAGAGAAAGCCATGCTTGGCAAACCAAGCTTCGGTTACATCCCGGTGCTCCTCTGTACGGCTGGTGAAAAAGGTGATGATGTGGCCCTCATTGTACCATCGGTTCAAAGTGGCCAAGGCATCGGGAAACGGTTCACAGGTCTCCATCCGTTCGGGCTGCTCATTGGGAACATCTTCCGTGATGGTGCCGTCGATGTCAATCAGAAAATTCTTGACCTCATCAGGCAACTGAGGAGACGCGGCTCTGCCTTCTGAATCTTGAGCAGCTTGAAGGGACTTGTTGGAGTGAGAATTGGGCATGACAATGGTGTTTTCACCGAAAGGGTCATTGCCTTCCGCTACAAATCTAATCCGATTCTTGCATCACCACATGCAGCAAGGGCCTCCAATCTTCGTGGTCATGACTTTGCTCAAACTGGGCTTGGACAATGGACTCCAATGTTTCCTTCCTCACCGACTCCGACCCCCACTTGGAAGCAAGGGCATGCCAATTGGCAACCCGCTCCTGGGCCTGGCCATCTGGAAACAACCCGGAATGGAGACGCGCCAAACGATCCAAGGCCACCTGAGACTGGCGACGAACCGCCCTTCTCCCCTGCTCGTCAAGCTTGTCCAACAGCTTCATCATTTTGGCTGCTGTGGACTGCACGCTTCCTTGCAATGAGGCATCCAATGCTGTGAATGACTGCAAAGCCGATTCAGACTCCCCCACCATGGCCACCCGCCAATTTGCTGTGCTGGGTGGCTCTCCTTCTGATATGAACCTGGCCTCCCATTGGGGCAAACGCTCGCCAAAGTGACGCGGTTCGACGCTCATTTCTCGGGCCAATGCACTGAGCTTTCGAGGAAGAATGCGGACGCCATCGCGTGGAACCAAGGCAGGCTGAACCAAATCAAATTCGGGAAATGCGCCCGCCAATTGTATCCAGTAGGACACTTCCGCCAACCCTCCAACCACGGCCACATCAGGCAACAACCATGACTGATACAGGGGCCTAAAGAGGGCGTTCGGCGAAAACGACTCAGGACTTTGCGACACCGCTTCGGTCAGCTGCTCCTCGGTTTCCCAGCGAATGTCTGGCCCAGCGGACCACCCTTCTTCATCCTTTTGAACACGGACTCGACTGCCTTCCTGTAAATGGAACAGATTGACAGGCCTCACATGGACTTGCGGCTGGTGCCCTCCGGCCATTAATGCCTCATTTGCCATTACTACGCGCGAAGCCATCCTCTGCCCAGTCAGCTCTTTGGACATGTGCCCAACGAATGTGGCCTTCAAATCGGCATCGTCGCCATCCATCACCACGATGCGATTCGGGCCAAACGTCAGGTGCATCCAACGCCTCATGGCGTCCGCCAAACTTCCCTTTGCGGCGCCGAGCAACGCTTCCAAACGCTGTGGCTCAACCCCCGCCGACTCACCCCATTCTGACAGTGTGGCCTCAAGCCCTTCGGTGTGCATTCGCCCAACCGCTCCTCCCTCCTCTGAAGGGGTCCACCGATGCCAACCTTGTCCGTCCCAAAGGGAGCGAACCTCATCAAAATCATGGTCTTCTGAGGCCAACCAAAACACAGGGATCACCGGGACACCCCATTTGTCCTCGAGCTGCTCGGCCAGAAGCACAGCGGTGAGCACCTTGTAATACGTAAACGCAGGTCCAGTGCCCAAACACAGTTGATGGCCCGTGGTGACGGTTCTTGACGACTCCAGCGACAACTCCGCCACCCTCGAAGGCAAAGCAACCCCCGCATCCGCATACTGTTTGGTCAAGGCCGAAACCAATGTCTTTCGGTGCGCATCATTTCTTTGAACCAAAGGGCGAATGGAGTCCAAGTTTTCGGCACTGGGACAAGATGGCCACTGCACCCCCTTGGGAGGAACAGGCATGCGATTCTCCCACCATGTGCGAACCAAATGCGATTCACTCAAGGTGTCGATCAAAGAAGAGGTAGAGTTCCCCATGCCAAGCGATTCAGAGCGTTGAAGAAACCAACTTGAGCTTAGCGCAAAATGGTCACCGCCCCTTGCTGCGAGGTTTCTGTCCTCGCGCCTGCAGGCCATTCAAGGCGCCAGACATAGACGCCTGGCTTCAATGGGTTGCCGTGCAAATCCGATCCATCCCACCGGAAATCTTGAGGATTCAATCGGGCCAAAAGCTCTCCCCAGCGTGAGTAAATCTCACACGATAAAGGATGCATGTCACCAAGTTCTGGAACGAAGTAGTCGTTCACGCCATCTCCATTGGGAGAAAACGCGTTGGGCACATACAGCCCCCCTTCTTCCTCAACAATGTCGGTCTCTGTGGGTCCTTTGATGTCTTGTGCATCGGGTTGAAACCCTATTCCTGGATTGAACGGATTCAATTGAAAGTCATCCAAAAAGTAGTAGGCCATGGTTGGATTTTCTCCCATCACCACCTCGGCTTCAAGACTGCCATCAGGACCAAACACACCGACGGTCATAAAACGAGAGGGCGCCGACGCCTCAAAACTGAACGACAACGTCTCCCAATCCGAACTGTAGCGGGCAAAAGACGACTGAAAGGTCGGCGGCAAAGCCAAGGCCAGACCCCCCATTTGAATGGGCTGCTCCACAGAAAGGGCAATGCCCAGACCATTGACAGCCAATCCGGCAGTGGACGTGGGCAACCACTCGCCATTGGATACTTTGAAGGACAGTGTGTAGTTCTGCCCCACCTCCAAAGGCGAGCCAAACTCCATGACCAAATATTCTCTGGAAAGCGGCTGACCGGGGCTGTTTCTTTTGATGGCCATCAAACCCGCCACACCTCTGCCTTCAGCAGGCTGGATCAAAGCAATTGGCGTTTCCGGGAGGTCACCTCCCAATTCTCCATCCAAGTGGAAAAAATCGGGTGAACTGCTGCCACTCAGGGCATTGTTCCAGCCGGGCAACAAATTCCACATTCCAGGAGCTGAGGGCATGGAGAATGAAGACTCGAAGCCTGCGTTTTGCAGTTGGGCAGATGCCAGAGGTACGAACAGGCCAAAACTGCACGCCATCAAGGCCAGAACTCGGCCGAGAATGGAGTGGGTGCCTGTTTTTCCTACGCTCATACCTGCAAAATACCGAAAAAACCGATGTAAACGAGAAGGAGCCCCGCGTTCGGAGCTCCTTCACCTTAACCAAAACAACTTGAACCAAAATCTCGTTGCGTCTGCAGGGTGTTGCGCCCTGCATATAGAAGACGCCTTCCCCCTCTGTTTTGTTGCTTGACCCTTTCCCAAAAGGTGCAAACGAATGTCAACGGACAAATCGATGCACCAGTCCCACTCCGACGAGACCATTGGACCGGCGTCCAGAATTCCATTCTGCGCGAAGAGTGGCTGACCACTGGGCATTGAAATTTCGCTCCAAAGCGAATCGAAGCCCACCACCTATGGTCTGATGGGGAACCCAGTCTATACGATCAGGACCCGCCACATTGGAATTGTCGGGAACTCCAGAATCGGGAACCCTTTCCAGTTCTGTGGCACTGCGGCGGAGCATGGCCCATTGAATTTGTGCCCCGAACCACCATGTCCAGGACTTCCCCTTTCTGAGGGGTTTTCTCCCTCCCATGGAAAAAGACAACGATGCAAACTGAGCCCAACGCGATGTCAATGGAACGGGCAATGTGTCCAATTCTACGCCCAAATCATATTGCCTCTCCACCCACTGCTCTACCCCTCCTTGTGCACTCGGCATCAGAGCGATGGCACTGTCGTCCAGGGTTAAAACATCCATGGTCAGCATGCGCCATGACCCCAGTTCCAATTCGGCCCGCCATTGTTTGCTTTCAGATGCCCATTGAATGCCCGCCAATGCTTTGGCCCCTGGCTGGATGGAATGGTTGGAGACGTCGGCAAGGGTTCTTCCCGCCAAATCAGGGAATTGCCGGATGGCGTTGGACAGCACACCTCCATAGATCGTGGGCTTAAAAAGTCGCCCCTTGGTGTTGTTGGACTTCGCCTTGGACGAAGACTCCAAAGTTTGGACGTCCAAGTTTAACGTCAGCGGAACACCATCTACAGTGATGGTGTCTTGAGGTGAATTTGCGAATGCAACAGAGGAAAGCCAACACAGCGCCACCGTTGTCATTCCCACCTTCAACATGGCGGGCAAGTTGAGGCCGAGCAACCGGCCAAACAACCCCAAATAAATCCAGTGCTTAATGCCCGCCACCCGATGGGAGCGTCAATGGCAACGTCAGAACGGGTTGGGCCTTTGTTTCTGAAGGCGCATCCTCTTGTGGCGCAGCGGCGTCTTTGGTTTCCTTGGCTGCCTCTTCCACCACAGGGTCCAATTCCGCTTCGTCTGCTGCCTCCATGTCGACCTCGTCTGTGGTCATGTCATTGGCTTCAACAGCGGTCTGCGACGGTGCAACATCAACTTCGGCGATTGCTGGGTTTGGATGCGCAGCGCCTTCCGAGGAAACGACATTCAAAGTCGCAGCGCCTTCAGCGTTGGGTCTCATTTCTTCCACAACATCCCCTGGACCTGAGACCATTTGGGACTCCGACCTTGTGTCTGGCAGAACCTGAGTCTTTTCAAGTTCTTCTACTGGAGCTTTATTCTCACTGGTAATCAACGTGGTAGACTCAGCTGCGACGGGCACTGGGTCGTTGGATGGCGTTGGATTCGGCGAGGGAGCCACTGGCTCAACCACTTGCACCTCCGGACCCGGTACTGCCTGTTCACTGCCTGAATCCACAGAATCGATTAAAAAGAGCCAAGAGCCCACCAAAAGGCAGGCACCAGCAATGATGCCCAGTCTTATCCCCAATCCGAGAGATCTGGCTCCGGTCGAGAAAATGACCTCATTCGGCGGGGGCGCAGGCACCGTGGCTCCGCTCAGAAGTGAGCGGCAATGCTGATCAAATGCAGCATCCATGGCATCCATATCGTGTGACGTTTGTTTCATGGTGTATCGACCTTTGCATCGAGGTCCGTACTGGGTATAGACTGCGCTCTTGCCGAAAGGGTTGCAAGGACGTTCTGTAAATATTTCCTCGCTCGGCTCAGCTGACTCTTCGAGGTGTTCACATCCACACCCAATTGATCTGCAATTTCTTGGTGCTTGAAACCTTCAATCACATACATGCAAAACACAGTGCGGTACCCCAAGGGGAGCTTGGAAATGGCCAACTCCAATTCACCCGCTGTGAATTCACTGTCGTTTTTATTCTGCAAATCACCGGGGGTGGCATGGACGTCATTGATGTCCTGATGGTGGCTGTGCTTGAGATTTCGGCGATAGTGCGTAATGGCCGTATTGACCACAATCCTTCGCATCCACCCTTCGAAAGAGAAGTCGTCTCTGTAGCTATTGATGTGCTTGAATATCTTGACAAAACTGTCCTGCAAAACATCCTCAGCGTCCTCTCGGGCGTTGGTGTGCCGAATGGCGGTGGCAAAAAGCTGGCCGCTGAACTTGGAGTAAAGTTCACGCTGGGCTGAGGGGTGCTGAGACTTGCACCCATCAATCAATTCCAACAACTCTTTAGACGAGGCCATTTATTTGTAAACGCAATCTTTGGCGAAACCGTTGCTCTCGATCAGCCCGTGAACTGATCTTTCTTCAAACCGAGCCAATCTAAAGCTGAGCCATGGAAAATGGCGGCCCGCTGCTCCTCAGACAGGTCCATGTCGGTCTCGATGTATTTCCCAAACTCCAAGTCACCCAACGGGAAGGGATAATCCGACCCCATCACGACCTTTTCGGCGCCCTGCAGCTCCAACACATACTCCATCATTCTCGCGTCGTGGGTGATGCTGTCCACCCAAAATTTTCCGACCGCTTCACGGGGGTTGTTTGGGTTGTCAACTGCCACCAAATCGGGACGACAACGCCATCCATGTTCGATTCTACCAAGCGTGGCCAAGAAAGCCCCTGAAGCATGACTGAACATGACCCTCAGCTTGGGGAATTCGTCAAACACGCCAGAAAACACCATGGAACAAGCGGCCCTAGAGGTTTCTGCAGGCATGCCCACCAGCCAAGGCAACCAATACTTGGTCATCATTTCCTTGCCCATCATGTCCCATGGATGCACCATGATGGCCATCCCAAGCCGCTCACAAGCCTCCCAAAGCGGCTTAAACCGCGGCTCAGAAAGGTTGTAACCGTTGATGTTGGAGCCGATTTGCACCCCGTGTAAACCCAATTTCTTGCAACGCTCCAACTCCGCAATGCTCAAATCGGTGTCCTGCATGGGCAGTGTGCCCAACCCCACATAATGGCGGGGGTGGTCCTGGACAGTTCTGGCCACGTCATCATTGAGAAACCGTGCAATGTCTGCTGTGTCTTTGGGCTTGGCCCAGTAGGCGAACAGCACGGGGATGGTGCAGATGACCTGAACTTGAACCCCCGCTTTTCCATACTCTTCAATCCGAACTTCCGGGTCCCAGCAATTGGATTGAACCTCGCGAAAAAACCGGTCACCCTGCATCATTCTAGCGGCCCCCTCTCGGTGGTGTTCGAGGTGAATGAACGACCCGTAACCCAGCTTCCGGCTCCAATCGGGCAGCTGTTTGGGCATGATGTGGGTGTGGGTGTCGATCTTCAGCATTGGGCTCAATTTACGGAGGGAGCCTGTCCGGACAGTCGGACCTTTCTCAGGTCGAGTCGATTGGTTGCACTGATTTGCCAGCCGGTCCAATCTGAAGAGACCAAATGCAGCACCTCATCGTGCCACAGGGGGATCAAGGGCATTTGAGACATTGCGAGCTGTTCAATTTTTCTCAACAGGGCTTGCCTTTCCTCGCCTTCGTTCATTTGAGCAGCTTGACTAAGCCACATGTCCACATCAGAGTCGGAAAAATGGGTGTAGTTGGGGCCTTTCGGGGCCCACCTCTGAGAATCAAACAAGCTGAGGAAGTTCTCTGCATCGGCATAATCGGCCAACCATGACTTCCTGAACAAGGGCACTTGGCTTTTGGCCACCCTTTCGGCATCCAAGGCACTGGGTGCAACGTCAATGGCCACGTCCAACCCAAATTCGGACCACGCATGCTGGAGTGCTGCGGCCAAATCTGCCGTGGCCGGCTTGGTTCCCAGCACCAGGCCTGTGAGCCTGGAGTCTTCGTCAATTCCATGCTGGGCCAGCAGCCAACGTGCCGAGTCTGCATGGTGCTCCAATTCGAACATTACAGGTCGGTCCAACTCAGAAAACCCCGGCATGCCTGGCGGAACGAATCCCACGGCTGGGGCAGCCCCTCCAGCGCGCAATTCCCTCACCAGTTCAGACCGGTCCAACGCCATGCTCATGGCCCTTCTCACGCCCAAGGGAAGCGCGGGGAACCCCTGCTCCGCCATGGCCAATGAATCCACCGAGATCCCGATGTAGTCGGTTTTGAGGTAAGGGGTTGTATGGCGAACAAACCTGCCCTTCCACTCTGGTTTCCAAGCCCCAGAGCCGTCGAAAAAAACCTCCATCCATTCTGCACTGGGAGCGGAAACAAAATCATAACGGCCTTGTCTGAACCCCAGCATTTCGGCCCCCTCCTCCCGGTTGAATTCCAAACGAACCCCGTCGATGTACGGCAGCACTGCACCCGAACTGTCCCGCATCCAATACCCTGGATTGGCATGCAAGACCATGGCCGTTTCCGGAAGCCAGCCCCGAAGGATAAACGGCCCTGTTCCAAGGTCACCCGTGTCGGGATCGCCGACCCACCCGCCACCTTTCAAAATGCTGGCTTGAGTGGTGGCCAACAATCCGGCAAACACAGGATTTGCTTGTGCCAAATTCAAGTGAAGGCTGTCCTCAGAAATCACCTCTACCCCAGATGTGGAATGCAAGTCACGCAGAACCCACCTGCCTGGCAAGGCTTCGGCTGGGTCCAACAACCGCTCGAAACTCATGGCCACATCTTTCGCCCCGAGCAATGTACCATCGTGGAAACGGGCATTCCGCAATTTGAAGGCATACACCAAACCGTCATCCGATACCGACCAAGTCTGAGCCAAAGCGGGAACCACATTCAAATCGGCATCCAACTCCAACAGCCCCTCATACAATTGGTCCACCGCCCACATGGTCTCCAGGTCCATGGCTTTGGCTGGATCGAGTGTCCGAATGCCATCCGAGGCATTGTAGGTCAACAGGCGGAATTTTTCAGCCTCTTCGTGAGGTCCTGAACAACCGCAAAGGGCCACCAAACCTGACGCCAAAAGCACCATGGTTCTCGTCAATGGGTCCTGTGGTCTTCCGAACATGCGGAAAAGTTAAACTTCCTGCGGGCAGTGCGGTTCTACTTTTCGACGCCATGAACTCAACTTTGTCCACCCTGCGGATGCTCCTCGCTTTGGCCTTGGCCACAAGCCTCGCCCAATCCGTTGTTGCCCAAGATTTTACACTGAGCGGCAGGATCATTGACGCCAACACAGGCGAGTACATTTTGGGGGCAACTGTGATTGTCGACGGGGCCACCATGGGCACGGCCAGCAACACTTATGGGTTTTACAGCCTGTCTTTGCCCGCAGGTGAGCACCGCTTGAACTGTTCCTTCATCGGTTATCAGACCGAAACGCAACAGGTGTCATTGTCCTCGGACCAAGCCTTGGATTTCGAGCTCAAGACCAATGTGATCGCAGTGGCGGCTGCCGAAGTCGAAGCCGACAAGTCCGCCAATACAGAAAGCACCGATTTGGGCAAAGTCACCGTTGGGGTGGAGACCATTAAGTCCTTGCCTGCCTTGCTCGGTGAAGTTGACGTGCTCAAGGTGATTCAATTCCTGCCGGGCATTCAGAGTGCCGGCGAAGGCAACAGCGGCTTTTATGTTCGGGGAGGTGGCCCCGATCAAAACCTGGTGTTGGTGGACGATGCCGTGGTGTACAACGCTTCCCATTTGTTTGGTTTCTTCAGCGTTTTCAATCCGGACGCAGTAAAAGACATCGATGTCACGAAGGGAACCATGCCCGCGCGATTTGGCGGCCGGGTGTCTTCCGTTCTCGACATTGGACTCAAAGAAGGCAATGCCCGAAAAACAGTGGTCAGTGGAGGCCTGGGGCTGATCAGTTCAAGGCTCACCGTTGAAGCGCCCATTGTGGAAGACACAGCGAGCTTCATCATCAGTGGTCGCCGAACCTACATCGATGTTTTGGCCAAGCCTTTTGTCAACCCAGAAAGCGCATTTGCAGGATCGGGCTATTACTTCTACGACTTGAATGCCAAAGTCAACTGGAGGGCTTCAAGGAAGAACCAATTCTACCTCAGCGGTTACTTCGGTCGAGATGTATTCAACTTCCGGTCCAACGCGGCAGATTTTGGAAGCCGAATTCCTTGGGGCAACGCAACGGTCACTGGGCGCTGGAACCACGTGATCAACGACAAGGCATTCCTGACCACCACTGCTACCTACAGCGATTATGAGTTTGCATTTGAAGCGCAGCAAGACAGCTTCATATTTGGTTTTCGGAGCGGAATTGATGACCGCGGTCTGAAGTCCCGGCTGACCCTATACCCCAATGTTCGGCACACAGTACGCGCAGGGTTGGAATACACCTTTCACACCTTCTTGCCCACTGAATTTTACGCCAGCTCCAATGGTTTGGACTTTGACTTGGGCGATGCCGTTCGCAACCGAAGCCACGAAGTCGGTGTTTACGTGGAAGATGAATTCGACATCTCCGAAGCTTTTAGAATCAACGCCGGCATTCGATATAGCGCTTTTCTGCAAACGGGGCCCTTCACCCGATACATCCCCCCGACAGATGCAGACCCCCTGGCTGCCACCACAGATCCCGAGGAAATCGTTTACCAATCGGGCGACATCGTTTCCCAACACGGCGGGCTAGAACCTCGTCTGTCCATGAGACTGAAGACCGGACCCAGGAGCTCCATCAAGGCCGGTGTAGGCCGGAATCTGCAGTACATCCACCTGGCCTCCCTTTCACCTACGTCGCTGCCCGGAGACATTTGGCTTCCCAGTTCGGACCGAGTCGACCCCCAAGAAGGCACACAGGTCTCTGCTGGATATTTCCGAGACTTTGGCGCGGACCGGAACATCGAATTTTCCTTCGAAGTGTACCACAAATGGCTCACCAACTTGGTGGCCTATCGCGAAGGAAGCAGCCCAGAAGACAACGTCCGAAACAATGTCGACAACAACCTGGTCTTCGGAGATGGGACCAGCTATGGGGCGGAGTTCTTTTTGAAGCGCCGACGCGGAGACTGGACGGGCTGGCTGGGCTACACATGGAGCAAAACAGACCGGAACTTTGACGACCTCAACAACGGATTGCCATTCCCAGCCCGTTATGACCGCAGACACGACATGAGCTTGATTTTGGAGTGGACCTTGGACGACCGCTGGAAATTGGGGGGCACTTTCATCTACGGCACTGGAAACGCCATCACGGTTCCCGCCCAGCGTTACTTCCTTGACGGCACCCTGCTTGACGTGTATGGGCCCAGAAATGGCTTCAGAATGCCCGCCTATCACCGGGCTGACTTCGGTGCCACCCACACCCCCCGACCCAAAGGCGGTAAAGTGAGGCATGGCCAATGGGTCTTCTCGGTGTACAACTTGTACAACCGCCAGAACCCCTACTTCATCTATTTCGGCAACGATGGCGAGATCTCCGAAGGCACCTTGGACATCCAAGCATACCAAGTGAGTTTATTTCCCATCCTGCCATCGGTGACCTGGAACTTCAAGTTTTAACTTCGCTGGCATGGGCGCGCTTGCGGCATTGAATCCATTCTTCTGGAAGTACCGCGGCAGACTGGCCTTGGGTTTCATTTTCGTCTTTCTGACGAATGCATTTTCGGTCTTTGCACCCGTGGTCATTGGCGAGGGCATCAACGCCCTTCAAGATGCCTACACCCGTTTCCTGAAGCCTCTGTCCGAGGGAGCCGACCCCAGCTCTGTTTTTAATGGAACATCGATCTCTCTTCCGCCGACTTTGGCTGTTTTGGCCGACGGGTTAGGTTGGGGGCTGGATGCCTTTGGCCAAATCAGCACCCAGGGAGATGTCATTGCGGCCGTGTCTGCCATCGCAGGACTTCAGGCCTTGGTTTACATGTTGGCCTACCTGCTCAAGGGGGTCTTTTCATTCATGACCCGCCAAACCATCATTGTGATGAGTCGGTTCATCGAATACGACCTCAAGGCCAGCATTTACGATCAGTACCAGAAGCTTCCGCTTTCGTTTTACAAGCAAAATGCCACGGGTGACTTGATGAACCGAATTTCGGAGGACGTCTCCAAGGTGCGCATGTATTTGGGCCCTGCAGTCATGTATGGATTGACCTTGGTCACCATGATGTTCCTCACCGTGGGTGTGATGCTCAGAATCGACCCCGTCTTGACCCTTTGGTCCTTGGCGCCGCTGCCCTTCATGAGCTTGGGGGTGTACCAAGTCAGCGCACGGATTCACCGGAAAAGCGACGCCGTACAAAAGCAGCAGAGCCTCTTGAGCTCCATGGTTCAGCAGGCTTTTTCCGGCATACGCGTGTTGGTTGCCCACCGCAGAGAAGCCCGCGCTGAAGCCCGCTTCACCTCCGAAGCTGATTTGTACAAAACCCGCACATTGGACCTGGTCAAGGTGGACGCCTTGTTCATGCCCATCATTGTGATGCTGGTAGGTTTGAGCACCATCCTCACCATTTATGTGGGGGGCTTGCGGGTGTTGTCTGGCCACTTGGAATTGGGTCACGTGTTCCAATTTGTGTTTTACGTCAACTTGCTCACGTGGCCTTTTGCCTCTGTGGGCTGGGTCACCTCATTGGTCCAAAAGGCATCGGCGAGTCAAGCGAGAATCAATGCTTTTTTGGAGGTCACGCCAGACATCGCTGACGGTCCGCAGCATGTGCCCGACATCCAAGGGCGGATTGAATTCAGCAACGTGAGCCTCACCTACCCCGACTCGGGAATACAGGCCTTGAAAAACGTTGATTTTACCCTAGAACCCGGGCAAACCCTGGCCGTCATTGGCCGTACGGGAAGCGGAAAGAGCACCCTGGCGCAAATGGTGGCGCGCCTGTACGACCCCACTGATGGCGCTGTGAAACTGGATGGCATCCCATTGAGCGATCTGAAACTGGGCGATGTGCGCTCCGCCATTGGCTATGTGCCACAGGATGTCTTTTTGTTTTCAGACAGCATTCGCGCCAACATCGCATTTGGCACCGACGGCACGGAGGAAGCGGAAGTGATTCAAGCCGCGAAAGACGCCGATGTCCATCACAACATTGTGGACTTCCCAGACGGATATGACACCCTTCTTGGGGAACGCGGCGTGAACCTAAGCGGGGGGCAAAAGCAACGCATCTCCATTGCACGGGCCATTCTGAGAAAGCCCCGCATCTTGATTTTTGACGACTGTCTTTCTGCAGTGGATTCAGAAACCGAGGCCAACATCCTAGGCAACCTGAAGCGAATCATGAAGGACAAGACCTCCATTTTGGTATCGCACCGGGTTTCAACCGTGAAAAGTGCTGACCTCATTTTGGTGATCGATGGCGGAAAGGTGGTGGAGCGCGGACAACACGAAGACTTGGTCCAAGCTGAGGGATTGTACGCCGAATTGAACCGAAGGCAGCAGTCCGAGCCCGATTCTTGAATCTCAGCAACTGTTTCCAAGCAGACTCAGAATGATCAGCAGGTCAGCGGCACCCACATGCTGGTCAAAATTCAAATCGGCTTCGTAAAACCCAATGTCCCCGAAGAGATTGAGGAATTCCAGCAAATCCTGAATCGTCACGACTTCATCCCCATTGAGGTCACCAGGACATCCCCCGTCTAGCTGCTCCAGCCCCAAGATGTATCCATTGCAATCGTTGTCCAACCCAGCCAAGGTCGGAGCTGCTCCAGGATAAACTGTGGCGTCCAAGTCGTTGCAATCATATCCAGGATTGAAAAAGGCACCTGAAGGAGGCGTGCATGACTCGAA
>CALKHD010000040.1 GCA_938092195.1 uncultured Flavobacteriales bacterium
GGCCATCAAGACGTTTTCTTCGTAGACGTCCTTTTTGCAGTTGGCTTTTTTGTGGCTTTGGCTTTGCCCGCTGGTCTCCCCACAGGCTTGGCTTTGACCACTGTTTTGCGCGCCGCTGGAGCCTTCTTGGCTAAAGGCTTAGATGCGGCTGCCTTGGCTGGCTTTGAAGCCGCCTTCTTTACAGGTGCTTTTTTGGCAGCTGGCTTTGCCGCCTTTGGACTCACCTTCATTCTGGCCTTCACCTTGGTCTCTGCCTCGGAAGATTCGGATGGACGGCGAGGCTTCCGGCCTCGATCATCCATGGGCGTTTCAGCCACAGCCTTGAACAAATCATGGTAAGGCGCCTTCAATGTGCCATCGGCAGCCATCCAAGAAGACAACACCAAGAACTTCTCCTTTTTCCCAGGCAGGCCCACTGTGTCTACCTTCTTCAGGGAGTTTCTCAGTCTAAAGGCCGCGTTCAACACACTCGCCTTGGCATTCTTGGCTTTTTCAGCTGGCAAATTGTTCAACACCATCGCGTCTCTCACCAGCTCACTGTAGCTGAGTGGACGGTCACACTGGCGCAAACGGCGCAAAATGAAGTTTCCCCAAATCGACTTGGGACCTCTTTTCTTGGGACGCCCTGCTTTTTTCGCCTTGGTCTCAGCCTCAGAGACTTCTTTGCGAGGTCGGCCAGGCCCACGCTTCACGGGGGCGGCAACGCTGACTGCAGGCGCCTTGGCCCTGGAGGCTATCGCCGGAGACAGCAGATCTGCTGGGTCTAAGATGGGAGAAGAACTGCCCGAAAGCCGGGCGATGACCTGGTCAATGTGATTCAGCCTGGATGCCAACTGCATCCGTTCCTGTTCGTAGAAGCTTTTAATCTGGTTCAGCTCGTTCGCTTCCAGATGAATGGTGGATTTACGTACCATATTGATTTACTATGAATTAACACGTTCATTTCGTATTAGTCAGGACCACGAATTAACAAAAGAATTTCAATCCATTCCCATTGGCCGCATTATCAGATACAAATCCCCGGGGACAAGCCCCGGGGACGTCAAGGCCGTAAGCCGGATTCTGTTGCCCCAAAGGGCTTCCACCATTGATCTACGCAACCTACCCTCCAGCATCGGACGGGTCGCCCTCAAGCACTGGTTTACATGGTCTTGCAGCCCGAAAGGTTTACCTAAGCCGTGCGGTCACCCAACACGCTGGTGGGCTCTTACCCCACCTTCTCACCCTTACCTGTGCCTTGCGGCCATCGGCGGTTTAAATCTCTGCAGCACTGTCTGTCACCCCGAAGGGCGCCTCCTTTTTCAAAGAGTTCGGTACCCTGCACTGTCCGGACTTTCCTCACTCACGCCAAGCGGAGTGCGGCGGAACACCTTGAAGCGCGAAGATAAGAAGCTCAGTCCCAGGTCACCTCGACCAACAGGGATTTCCCATTGCGCAAAACCTCCACTTCCGACACCTCACCTGCAGAATGCTGAGCCAACCCCTCCATATAGCCCATCATATCATTCACCTGGAGGTCACCAATGCGAACAACAACATCGCCCTTCTTCATTCCGGCCAACTGCGCAGGACGCCCATCACTGACCCCATCTATTCTCATTCCTGTACCTGAAAAAAGGTAGTCTGGGACAACACCAAGGGTCACTTTGAAACGAGGAGCATCGTCGCTTGAACTGTCTTTGGTTTTGGTAAAAGGAATGGAATCTTGCATGCCCAGTTGCTGAACAATACAAGCTGAAAAATCAGCAATCCTCACCATCCCTTCGTAATTCAACTTGCCTGCGGTATCTGAAGGTTTGTGATAATCCTCGTGCTGACCGGTGAAGAAATGCAACACGGGAATGTCCTCCAGATAGAATGATGTGTGGTCCGATGGCCCCACACCACTCTCGCTCAACACCAATTCAAAACCGGCTCCGTCTTTCGCGTTGCAAGTATCCAAGATGGCGTTCCAAACGGGCGATGTGCCATTGCCATAAACCGCCAGCGTATCCCCGCGCAAGCGGCCCACCATGTCAAAATTGATCATCCAATCCACATGATTCAGTCCCACCGTTGGTTCATTGGTGAAGTGATTGGATCCCCAAAGCCCCTTTTCTTCTCCACTGAAGCTGGCCATGAGAAGGGGGTGATCCACCAGAGGAGCCGCCGCGTGACGAGAAGCCAATTCCAACAGGACGGCCACGCCACTGGCGTTGTCATCGGCCCCGGGATGCATGGCAGAGTCACCATCGGCAACCCCACGCCAAAGGCTGTTCTCGTCGCCCCAACCCAAATGGTCGTGGTGACAACCCACCACGCCCCAGCGCTTCGAGGTGTCTTGAACCGAAGCGGTGGCCCCGATCACATTTTTGCCCACCACTTCGCCCACCACGGCCATTCCCATGGTTTTGAGCGTGTCACCGTGCACCTGCATGGGCGGGTGCGGCTTGTAACGAAACGTCTGGTAAAATCCTGAATCTCCAGCCGCCTTCAAGCCCAAAGCCACCATGCGGCTTTGCAACCATTCTCCTGCTGCATAAGCACCGGGCTGGCCCGTTTCTCTCCCTTCAAATCGGCTATCTGTAAGCACCAAGACATCGGCCTTCATGGCTTCTGCACTGGCGGCGGTTCCTTGGTCTGTGACCACCACTTGAGAAGCGTCTCCTGAGGAGGTTGAGCAGCTTGCGCATGCGACACCCCAACAGAGGGCCACCGCAAGGGTTTGAAAATCAATTCGGTTCATGGATGGAAAAATCGCTTGAGAGGGTGCGAAGTTCTACATTCGCGTGGCTTTTTCTTCATGAGATTCACACTCCCCTCCTTTGTTCTGGTTTTCGGCCTGGTGGTCAGCCTCTTTTTTGTGGCCTGCCAAGGCCCATCCGATTCTGATTCAGCTTCTGCCCCAGACACTGAATTGGCTCCTCAAGATCTCCCGGACAGTTTGGACCGCGGCTACGAGCAGGAAGTTCACTTCAAGAATGTTCGACAATTGACCTACGGAGGCGACAATGCCGAGGCCTACTGGTCCTTCGACGGAAAAGATTTGGTGTTTCAAGCCTCCAATTCCGCTTGGGGCGTAGAATGCGATCAGATCTATGTGATGGACATGAACGACGGCACCCCGTCTGAAGCACCGCCCACCCCAGTGAGCACAGGCCTTGGCCGCACCACATGTGCCTACTTCATGCCCGGCGACTCCAGCGTGCTGTACGCCTCCACCCATGCTGCCGACACGGCCTGTCCAGAAGTGCCCCGCCGCGGACCAGGGGGTGAATATGTGTGGCCCATCTACCCCACCTACGACATCTACACCGTCAGCACAGGTGGTGGCGAGCCCACCTTGTTCATCGGAGGCGAAGGCTATGATGCCGAAGCCACAGTGAGCCCCCAAGGCGACAAAATCGTGTTTACCAGCACTCGAAGCGGCGACCTCGAGCTGTATACCTGCGACATCGATGGCCGCAACATCCAGCAAATCACCAGCGAGCTCGGCTACGATGGCGGCGCCTTTTTTAGTCCCGACGGACAGTACCTGGTCTGGCGTGCGAGCCGCCCTGCCGAAGGCGAGGAAGCCGACGCCTATTTGAAATTGCTCTCCGAGGGGCTGGTTCAGCCCACCGCCATGGAGCTCTTCGTGGCCAATGTGGACGGCAGCGAGCAACGGCAAATCACCGATTTGGGTGGCGCCAATTGGGCCCCCTACTTCCACCCCAATGGAAAGAACATCTTGTTCAGCTCCAACCACGTCACGGGTGCTTTTCCGTTCAACATCTTCATGACCGACATCGACGGGGCCGAGCCGGTCCAGATTTCGTTCGACAACGCGTTTGACAGCTTCCCCATGTTCTCTCCAGACGGAAAGCGCATTGCCTTTAGCTCCAACCGCAACAACGGCCGCACCCGTTCGACCAACGTCTTTGTGGCCGACTGGATCAACTGAACATGGCGACATACGCAGTCATCAAGCCCTTTGGCATGCTCAGCCAATTCACGCCCGAAGCCGGTCACCCCGCTTTGGGCGAATTGGGAGAATTCCCCAACAATGTCTACCCCATCGGCCGCCTTGATCGAGATTCTGAAGGGCTGCTCTTGCTCACGGACAACAACCACCTGAAGCGGCAAATTTTAGAAGGGGACGACCACCGAAAAATCTGGAAAACCTACCACGTG
>CALKHD010000041.1 GCA_938092195.1 uncultured Flavobacteriales bacterium
CGCCACCCGGCAGCCTTGGCTGTGGTCCATCTGTTGGAAGCCATGGAGGAACCTGGCGAGCCCGGCCCAGTGCTGAAGTTTGTCCAGGCCTGGGGAGCGATTCAACAAGAACATCAACAGCCATGGGACGAGGCGGCTTTGTTGATGAAGCATCACAAGCAGCACACCTACCCCCGCAAGGACGGTTCAGAGGGGCGATTCGGTGTCATAGATGGACCCGCTGTCTTGACGGCAGTGATCCCAGATTTTGAGCCTGAGAAATGGTCGGCCCTGCCTTTGGCGGAGTCTGTGGGGTTGATTTTGCGCAAGCTGAACCTGGACATGCGCTATCCGGCCCATTCCGAAGCCTTGCTGGAATTGACGAGCGAACGCGCCGCAATGGACATGGGCCGACCCGGCTTTTTGTCCCATTGGTACCGAAAGGGCTCTCAGCAATCCATTCGGGTGTTGCCTGGACCTGATTCTGTTCGCATCCTCACGGTTCACAAAAGCAAAGGCCTCCAGTACCCCGTTGTCATCACGCGTTTTGACGATGCGAGAATTCACAAGAATGACACCTTGATGCCGGCTCGATTTGCCGACTCAGCATACGGGATTCCCGGTTTGGTGGCCCCGGTCTCCGTGCTCAAGGAAACGGCTGTGCATTCCATTTGGGAGCAGGAACGGGACCAGCAAAGGTTTGATGTGACCAATGTCGCCTACGTCTGCGCGACACGCGCGGAAGTGCGCTTGCATGTGGTCATCGATGTCGAAAAACCGGAATGGCGCGGTGAAGAGTGGCCAGGGACGGTGGGCAGATCCATGGCCCGTGGAATTGAAGACGCTTTGGGTTGTGATTTGACGACGGGTCCATACATCAGTGAAGGCTTTGACCGCTCTGGCCCTTTGGAGCGGCAGGTGTCTTCCGACGACATGGAGGCTTGTTCGATTCCAGGCTTTGCCTTCCATGGGATTCCCACGGAAATGATCACAGGGCAAAACCGTGATTTGGACCGGCCTGTTTTGGGAGCGATGGATCGGAAAACCTTTGGAACAGCTGTTCATGCTCAATTGGCCCGGATTCAAAAGTCGTCTGATTTGAAACAGGTTTTGGGTCAGCCTTGGCCATGGTCACGCTACAGAAAGTCAGACTGGGATGAAGTGCTTGAGGCAGTTCAGGAGGCGGTGGAACATCCGGCCATGAAGGCGTGGTTTGACGGTTCAGGTGAGGTGCACAACGAGCGGGAATTGGTGGGCATAGAAAGGACCATTGTGCGTCCTGACCGCGTGGTGTTTCAGGACGACCATGTGGATGTCATTGATTTTAAAACCGGCATCGATCCAAGCGCCAAAGAGCGCAAAAAACACGAAGGTCAGGTGCGGCAGTACATGACCGCCATTGCCCAGCGCGACGCCCGAAAAGTCAGGGGTTTTGTGTACTACTGCAGCTCAGGAGAGTGCGCAGAGGTAGCTCCGGTTTGAATCAGACTTCGTGCTGATTTTGCACGTCATGCCCACCGTCAAGGAGGTACTTGTCCCGTTTGAACAAGGCTACATCTGAGGCCACCATTTCAGCGCATAGCTCTTCCAGATTGTAAGTGGGGGTCCACCCCAATTTGTCTTTGGCCTTGGTGGCATCTCCGACCAGGAGTTCCACTTCTGTGGGCCTGAAATAAGCCGGGTCGACTTCCACCAAAACCTTGCCAGTGGCTTTGTCGATCCCCTTTTCATTCGCGCCTTCTCCGGTCCACTCCAAGGAGATGCCCACCTCTTTGAACGACATGTCGACGAAAGTTCGAATCGCCACAGTCCGTCCAGTGGCGAGCACATAGTCGTCGGCATGGTCCTGCTGAAGCATGCGCCACATGCCTTCTACATAATCTTTGGCGTGCCCCCAGTCCCGCTGTGCATCGAGGTTGCCGAGGTGCATTTTTTCTTGCAGGCCCAGAGAGATTTTGGCGACTGCCCGGGTGATTTTGCGGGTGACAAAGGTCTCGCCCCGCAATGGGCTTTCGTGGTTGAAGAGAATGCCGTTCGAAGCATGGATTCCATAGGCTTCACGGTAATTCTTGACGATCCAAAAGCTGTACAGTTTGGCGACGCCATAAGGACTGCGGGGATAGAATGGGGTGGTCTCCGATTGGGGAACCTCTTGAACGAGTCCATAGAGCTCAGAAGTAGAGGCCTGATAGAACCTCACGTCTTTTTCCATGCCCAAAATGCGGATGGCCTCCAGCAGGCGCAGCGTGCCCAGACCATCGGCATTGGCGGTGTATTCCGGGGTGTCAAAGCTGACCTTCACATGGCTCATGGCTGCCAGGTTGTAGATCTCGTGAGGCTGTACCTCTTGGACGATGCGGATGAGGTTGGTGGAGTCGGTGAGGTCTCCATAGTGCAACTTCAACCGGATGTTGGTCTCGTGCGGGTCCTGGTACAGGTGATCGATTCGATCGGTGTTCAGGAGGGAGGCTCGGCGCTTGATGCCATGGACCTCGTAGCCTTTTTTGAGAAGAAGATCGGTGAGGTAAGCGCCGTCTTGTCCTGTGATTCCAGTGATGAGCGCGCGTCGGGTAGTGGCCATAATCAAATTTAAGTCGCGTTCAGGTCGCTGTGCTCGGCGAGGGGGTCTTTTCCACCATCGAGTTGGTGAGCGACAAGTTCTTGGTATCGACCTCCCTGATTCATGAGTTCAGAATGGGAACCGAGCTCCACAATTTGACCGGCTTCCAATACGGCGATTCGATCGGCAGAGCGGACGGTAGACAACCTGTGGGCAATCACAAGAGATGTTCGGTTTTGCATCAGCCGTTCCAGTGCGGATTGGATGGCTTTTTCACTCACGGCATCCAAGGCGCTGGTGGCCTCGTCGAGCAGAAGCAGCTCGGGGTCGCGAAGGAAGGCCCTGGCCAAGGCAATGCGTTGCCGCTGACCTCCTGAAAGCTGAATGCCGCGCTCGCCAACCAAGGTGCTGAAGCCCTCAGGAAAATCTTCAATGAAGGCCAAGGCCAGGGCATCGGAGGCCGCCTGTCGAACGTCCTCTTGGGAGGCGTCGGGCCGTCCATATCGAATGTTCTCCTCGATGGTTCCGCCAAACAAAATGACCTCCTGAGGAACCAAGGCCATTCGCCTTCTCATGGCGGTTAATTCCTGCTTCTCAAGGGGGACTCCGTCGACCAGCAACTCTCCCGAAGTGGGGGTTCGGAACGCGGTAATGAGGCTGGCGAGGGTGGACTTTCCGGCGCCTGACCCCCCCACCAGTGCGAGGGTTTCTCCAGCCCTGACTTCAAGGTTGATGCCGGCGAGAACTTCTACGTCTGGGCGGTTGGGATAGTGGTAGCCGATATTGTTGAACTGCACAGACAGGCCACGGGTTGTGGCTTGGACCCGCTCGGGCTCGGGGGTGAGGTCAACGGCCTCGCGATCGCGTTCGATCAAGTCCATGACCTCTTCAATGGCTCCAAACCCACGTTGGAGTTCGCCGAAAATGTTGGCGATGCCTCCAATGCTTCCGGCAACCAAGCCCGTCATGAGCAGAAAGCTGAAAAATTGCTCGGAGGTGAGTTCTCCTGATTGGAGCATGCTGGCCCCTTGGAACAGCACCAGGGTAATGGCTCCAAAAATCATGATGATGATGAAGCTCGCAAAAGCCCCGCGCCAGAGTGCTGTGCGCAAAGCAATGCCCCTGACTTCTTCTACCCGTTCCCTGTATCGGGCCATCTCAAAGGCTTCACGGGCAAAGGCTTTCACGCTTACGATGCCGGTCAAGGTCTCGGACACGATGGTGTTGGACTCCGCCACCGCGCCTTGGGTCTTTTTAGAGAGCTTCCGAATGAACCGGCCAAACCCCATGGCGGCCAGCATGGCCACTGGCAAAGTGCCCAGCATCAGAAAGGTCAGTTTCCAGCTGAAGGTCATCAGGGCCAGAAGCCCACCTCCAATGATGATGCTTTGCCTCACCAATTCCGCCAGAACGGTGGTGAAAGTGTCGCGAATGGCTTCAATGTCTGCTGCAATTCGGCTGCCCAAATCACCCACCCGCCTGGAGTCAAAGAAGTCCATCTTCTGGGTGATCATGCTGGCAAAAGCGTCCATCCTGAGGGCCTTGAGCATCCGTGTGGTGATCTCTCCAAAGAGCCACAACCGAATGAACGAAAGCGCGGATTGCAAGACGAGAACGGCAAAAATGGCCAGGCCAATCTGTTTCAAGTCGCTTCCATCGATGGGCAAAGGCAGATCAAATCCGCTGGGAGATGCAGGGTCTACACCGACTCCGCCCAATTGCCCCCAGAGCCGGGTCACCAAAAGGGTCAGTACCCCGGAAAGGGTGATCAGGACAATGCCAAAGGCGAATTTGATGCGGTGCGGGCGCAGGTAGGGCGCAATTCTTCCAAACTGCAAAAAGCCTTCCCGGTTTAGTTTCCCTTTGCGTGGGGGGTCTCCATTGGGGTCGGTGGGGGGGGTGCGACGGCGGGCCAAATCAGGTCAAATTCCGAGGAGTGACAAAGCTAAACTGCCGCATCTTGCCGAGGGAATTAAAGGGCGCAAGATGTTGTGCACTTCAATTGGGTGGATTTCTCGAGTCGTTGCCTATCTTTGCGCTCCCGATTTTGAATTCACCTAGTTATGAAACGGACATTCCAACCCTCGGTTCGCAAGCGTCGCAACAA
>CALKHD010000042.1 GCA_938092195.1 uncultured Flavobacteriales bacterium
GACTTGGTGGAAAAGGATGAGCACACCATGAATGCGTATCGCGCAAAATTGGAGGAGAAGATGTCACCTTTTTCAGACGTTCCTGTTGTTTTCACTTCGAACCTTACGAAGCAAAGGGTTTTTAAGGCGTTGGAAGCTGCAATTCACGTATATCATCAGCGTAGCCTGAAGATTTCTACTTCTGAATTGAATGATGAATTCCTGCCAATTGTAAAGGATCAACCACCACCCATTTACAAGGGGAAAAGTGTGAGCATTAAGTACATTACGCAGCTGCCTTCTCAGGTTCCAACGTTTGCATTCTATTGCAATCTTCCACAGTACATTAAGGAGCCATACAAGCGGTTTTTGGAGAACCGGTTCAGGGAACGTTATGATTTCAGTGGCGTGCCCATTCGCTTGTTCTTTAGGAAAAAGTAAGGCGCCAACGAAAAGTAGCTCAACGGCTATGCGGTCCTGGTGACCCATGACATTCGTGATCAGTGGGCCATGGGGGGAGATGATTCAGGTTTGGACGAATTTCTGGATGATGGCCATCACCATGGCTTTGAGTGTGGGAGGGTCAAATGGTTTGATGACCCTGTCGTCCATGCCCGATTGAAGAATGCGCTTCAAGGTGGATTCTTCTGCGTCTGCAGTTAAGGCGAGAATCGGTGACCGCTTGGCCCCCTTTTTTTTCTCTTCCTCACGAATGAGAACCGTGGCGTCAACGCCGTCCATCACTGGCATTTGTATGTCCATCAGTATCAGACAGGGGCCAAGCATGCGCCACATGGCAACAGCCTCCTCACCATTGGAGGCTTCATGAACTTCATGGCCCCATCGGTTGAGAAGTTTGCAGGCCACGAAACGATTCAATTCGTTGTCATCGGCCAGAAGAATGGTGCACGTTTCAGGGGCGACGTTTTCATCTGAATTCTTCGAGCTTACGGTTGTGGGCGCAGGGTCAATAGAAGGTTCAAATGCTGTGCCATCTGCTGCGCCATCTTGGGTTTGTTGTGGTTGAGATGAACGCTCAATTAAGGGGAGGAGGACCGTAAACGTGGAGCCTTTGTCCAGTTCGCTTTTGATGGTCAGGCGTCCATCCATTTTGTCGACCAGACTTGTGACAATGGCCAGGCCGAGTCCCGTGCCTTCAATGTTGGGGTCGCCTTGAATTTGTTCGAAAGGTCCGAGGATCCGTTCAATTTCATGGCTTGGAATTCCACGACCGGTATCGGTGATCGAAAATTGAATCATGGGACTGGCCCCATGCTGTTCCTCTGCGGGTTGAACATTCAATTCTATGCATCCCCGCTGGGTGTATTTAATGGCGTTACTGATAAGGTTGTTCAGGATTTGGGTCAACCATTTGGAGTCTGAATAGATCACCTTCGGCAGCTTGGGGTCGCAGTGGACGTTCCAATCAAGACCGGTGCGATCTGCCCTGTTTTGAAAGGATTCGCCAATGTTCTGGATCAAGTCAATCAAGTTGAAATGACTGGGCAGACCCGTGACGTTTCCGGAGGCCATTTTTTCGAGGTCTAAAATGTCGTTGACCAAGCTCAGAAGATGTTTGCCTGAGAACTCCATGTAGGCCAAGTGCTGCAATTGCTGTTGTCGAGTCGGCTCGTCATGGGTGAGCAAATCAGTGAGGCCCAGAATGGCATTCAGGGGGGTTCTGATTTCATGGCTCATCACAGATAAAAACCGGCTCTTGGCTTCATTGGCGCTTTCGGCTTTCTTCTGAAGATCCAAGATGTGGCTGATGTCGTGTCCGTAGAGGTTGAACTGTCCGGATGGCAAATGAACAATGTGAAATTCAGTCACTGTCTGAGGGACTTGATTGAGATTGAGGCCTTCTGGATCTGGTTTTTTTTCTTTTTCTATGATGGTTGAGCGCCACATTGCATGGCCCTTTTTGGTGGCTTGTTCTAAGGCTTTCTGAAGGCCGGGTCGGTTGCCGACCATCCCATTGATTTCGGCCTCTGGAAGAGCGATTTTGGCTGTGCTGTTGATGAACGAAACACGCCTGTCGAACCCAACCTGCAGAACGGGGTTTGGATTCCTTTTGTAGAACAGGGCTAAGCCCTCGTTGCTTCTTGTCTTCTTTGAGCTTTCGATTTTGGTGGCGGTAATCCCGGCAATGGTTTCCAGAATCAACTGGTCTTCTGCTTGATAAAAGTTGGGTTCTGGGTGCTCACTGTCGATCACTCCCATGATGTCATTGCCGAACTTGATGGGGACTGCCAATTCGGAAAGCCGTGGAGCGTCATCTTCTATGTAGCCATTGAATTCTTGGGTGTTTCCAATCCGCATGGACTCACCTGTGCTGGCTACACGTCCAACCACGCCCTTTCCAATGGGGATTTCAATGGGTTCGAAAATGGTTTTGTAATCAATGCTTTTGGGACCAAATGCAGCCATTTGAACCAAAATGTTTCGCTGATCGTCTTTGAGGTAAATGACGCAGTCTACCCAGCCAAGTTTGCTGATGGTCTTTTCTGCCACGGTCCAAAGCAGGCTCTCGATGTTGTCAATGTCTGCGATGTCTCCAGCGAATGACTTCAACAAAGAGAGTCCTTCTATCCTCAACACCTCATGGCGAGGTGGTGTATCCTTGGGGTGTTTCTTGGAGCTCATGCCTTCGGTTCAATAAAGTACGAAGACATTGATAATCGGAGTCTTGTGAGGTGCACAAACTTCTAAGGTCCGGCTCCAATCCGGTCCTGGATCAGGCCGAGATCATGTGGCATGGACCCTTGAAGTGCGAAATCTTAAGTCAGGATTACACCTGCACGGTCCCGTAGATTCTCCTGGCAATCTCGACGGTCGGCTGGGCCTTGCCCATGGTGTAGAAATGGACGGTTGGAACACCGCCTTCCAGCAATTCTTCGGCTTGTTGAGTGCACCATTTCATACCTGCCTCTTTGACTTGGTCCCGTGTTTTGGCTTGGTCTACAGCCTTCACCAGTTCTTCGGGAAGGTCCACATGGAAAATTTGTGGGAGCACTTGAAGTTGCTTGGCGGTGGTCAGTGGTTTCAAGCCCGGAATGATGGGGACATGAATGTCTGCTGCCCTGCAGCGGTCCACAAAATCAAAAAACCGCTGGTTGTCGAAGAACATTTGTGTCACGATGTAGGTGGCACCATGGTCCACTTTTTTCTTCAGCCAGCGAAGATCACTACCGGGATTTGGGGCTTCGAAATGTTTCTCCGGATACCCGGCCACACCAATGCAAAAGTTGGTTGAGACTGAGTTCTTGAGGTCCGAATCCAGGTAAATGCCTTTGTTCAGGTCTACTATTTGATCCACCAAGTCAATTGCGTAGCCATGGCCGTCAGGCTCTGACTTAAACCGCCCTTCACTGCGGATGGCGTCTCCCCTCAAGGCAAGCACATTTCTCACGCCCACAAAATCCAAATCGATCAAAGCGTTTTCTGTCTCTTCTACGTTGAACCCTCCGCAGATGATGTGGGGGACGGTTTCGATGTGATACCGGTTCATGAGCGCAGCACAGATGCCCACCGTACCTGGTCTTTTTCGCACCGTGCGCTTTTGGAGCAGACCTGGCCCTACTTCCCTGTAGACATATTCCTCCCGGTGGTAGGTCACATCCACAAAAGCGGGATTGAATGGCATCAGCGCATCCATGGTGTGATAAATCGAATCGATGTGCTCCCCTTTGAGTGGGGGAAGCAATTCAATGCTGAACCGGCTGTGGTCGGGCCGCTCAAGAATTTCAGTGATGGTCATTTCGAATCGTTCGTGGTTGAATCGCCGGGTTGGTCGAGAAGAACAGGGGACAGCCATTTGGCTGTTTCCGCCTCGTTCTGACCTCGGCGCGAAGCGTAATCAGACAGTTGATCGGGCAGAATTTTGCCCAGGCCGAAATAGGCCGCGTCTGGGTGAGCGAAATAGTAGCCAGATACGCTGGCTGCAGGCCACATGGCCAAGCTCTCGGTCAACGTGACACCGATGTGCTTTTCTACATCGAGCAGCTCCCACAAGGTCTGTTTTTCCTGGTGGTCAGGGCACGCAGGGTAGCCTGGGGCGGGGCGAATGCCTCGGTATTTTTCTGCAATCAACTCCCGGTTTTGGAGCTTTTCATCGGAGGCGTAGCCCCAATGGTTCATCCGGACTTCTCGGTGCAGCCATTCGGCCGCGGCTTCGGCCAATCGGTCGGCCAAGGCTTTGGCCAAGATCTCGGAATAGTCGTCGTCGTCGGCCTTGAAGGGCTTGCACCATTCATCCAACCCATGTCCAGCTGTCACGCAAAATGCCCCAATGTGATCCCGTTCGAGTCCTGGGGAGTTGGCGGGTGCAATGAAGTCGGCCAATGAGGATTGACCTTGCGGGCTTTGCTGCC
>CALKHD010000043.1 GCA_938092195.1 uncultured Flavobacteriales bacterium
CGCGCCCTTCCTTCCTAACAATCTACTTGCCAATCGCCTTGCGACGATAGCTGAAGCGAATATAGGACAAGCAGAGAAACGTGACAACACGTTTTCCGTCATCCCGAAAAACCTCTTACTTCTTGAAAATCAAACGAGTAACGTACAATCCGTTGCCATCCTGCTTTCCAGCGTCCGATTCCACTCCACTCACGACGAACTCAAGGCTCCATCCGCTTGCGACGAGGTTGTTGATCTTGTCGGTGATCAAAGCGTCGTTGGACGCAATGTTTTGGAAGTTGATTCCAGCTGCACTGAAGAAATTCAGCAACTTCGTTTCTTTCAAACCACCAATTTTTTGATCTCCACGCTTCACCTTGCCTTGATCGCTTTTTTTGCCATCAACGCGCTCAGTTGTGGCCGCTTCACTGTCGGCTGATTCAGTCGCCTCGATGATCCGTGAGCGCCCCAGACCTCCGGGAACAATGCTCTCTACGACGGTGACCACCTTGTACTCTTGTGCTGCTGTCTCAATGGTCGCAACAAGGGCCAAAGCCCCGAGAAAAATCCACTTTTTCATGATTAAGTTGTGTTTCTAGGGCAAGATAACGCAAGGGAACAATTCCTTTCGAAAAAAGCCCCCCGGCTCCACCGACTTTGCTAGGATTCCTACACGGCGCTCCTGTTGCGCTCCTTCACAGCTCCCCGTCAACGAGGATTCATCCCGCTGAAACAAAAAAGGGAAGCCCTTCACGAGGTCTTCCCTTTTTCGTGCCACGGGCCTTTGCCGCCTGCAGCTTACTCTACAATCAACCGGGTGGGAAGTCCCTGCCCCCCCACTGAAACCGCATACACCCCTGCAGAAACGCCCTGCATGGACAACCGGCTGACACCTGGGCGCAGTCGCTCACTGAGCACCAAACGTCCCGACATGTCACGCAGACACAAAACGCCAGGCTGCCCATCAGAAAGCCATTCTACAGAAAGGGATTCTTGAACGGGGTTGGGATAAAGCAAACATTGCACCTCTCCTTCGAGGTCGTCTGTAGACTGCACCACACCGAGGGCGATCAGGATGGCGCGAAACTCTTGGTGGTACAGGTTGGCGATGCGATCATCGTGCACAATCACGGTGTTTTCATCGTTGACATTCTCCGCAGAGGAGGACCAGTTGTGTGAACCCGTGATCACCACAGGATCGAAAGACGGGCTGGCGTAGTCTACAATGGCATACTTGTGGTGCAGGTCATTGCTGATGTCGTGCTGGTACACCTGAACCCCCGCAGAAAGCAGGTTTTCATATTCGCTTCCTGTGGTATTGACCTGCTCGATGGCGCCAATGGGATTGACGAAAAAGCTCTCGCCCAAAGTGGCAATGGCATCACCGAGGTCATCCCGAGTGAGGGTCAAAAGGGCAAATGCAAATTCAGAATCTGCTGATTCAATCTCTTCGCGAATGGCGTTTGTGGTTCCATCGGTGGGTGAGAAATATAGCTCCACTTCAGAACCACCAATCAAGAACTCAGATGGGGTGTTCCAGCTCTTGTCTGCACCAAACTTGGCGTTGGAAGCATTGGGCTCCATGCCCTCAGCCCCCCACATCTCTTCGAACTCGATGGTGTAAGCCCGAGCCAAGCTCTGGTCTTCAAACACGATGGCGTTGTTCAAGTCTTGCACCAAATTTCCTGTGGTGAGGTTGGTTGAACCAGTGAGCACAAAGGCATCCTCGGTGTACTCAGCGTCGCCAATGATGAATTTGTTGTGCATGCCACTCCCCTCTCCATCGGTTCTGGGGTGGGTCACAATGGCCGGGTCCAAATTCCCGAGACCAATGTTGGCGTTCTGTCCTTCATAAATCCAGCGAATTTCCACCCCATTGGAGGCTGCCTCATTGAAGGCATCTTCCAAGGTTTGATCGTTGAAGTTGTAGGCGGCCACATCCAAAGTGTGTTGAGCAGAAGTGATCCAAGCGGCCACAGTGTCGTTCATGTCGGTGCCCAAAGACAGGGCATCTTCTTCCGTGGCCACACTCGTGTCGACAGGCCCGTTGAAATAAACATGAATGTCGCCTGATGATGCAGAGACTGTGGCATAGGGGCGGATTGGAGAAGCTGCGCTCTCACCGTCAGGCAAGGTTGAAATGGCCCGAGCGTAATAGATCTGTCCTGCCTCGAGGCCAGACAGGTCTGCGCTGTGGTCAGAGGAGCCTGAGGCGCCTGCAGCGGTTTGACCCAAGGCCTCCGTGAGGCCGTATTCCACGACCCCATCTGATGCCAAGTCCGTGGACCAAGACAACGTGAACCCACTGGTCGACATGTTGGACTGCACCACAGGCGTGGTGTAGCAAATGCCCGATGCTGGGATCAAATCTACCGGACCCCTAGGGAGCAATTGATAACCTCCGAACCCATCAAATGAGAACTGGGACACAATGCCCACCAAATCCACTGCACAACCTGTCAGCGTCTCGCCGACCAAGCTGTTGCTGGTTCGCACGTAAATGATGCCCGTCTCGCCATCTGCGGTGAAGTCATAGGTGTTGTTTCCCGCGATTTCCTGACCCGCCAAGGGGAAGGTGGCGCTATTGACTTGCACCAATTCTCCCTCCATGGACTCGTTCATGGAGCCCGCAGTGATGATTTGCGGAGTGGGCAAAATGCCAGCTCCTTCGAAGGTGACAGCGGTCAGGTTGGGACCGATTTCCAAGAGACCGTTGTATTCTGTGATTTCACCTGTAATGGTCAGCGAATCGCCAATGGCAGGACTCGCATCCCAATCGGACCAATCCGCACCCGGGTAGAGCGCAATGCCCGCAGAGGCATCCTGCAAATAGCGCACTGAGCCGAGATTGTCGTCGCTTGTGACGACACCCGTCACGGTCACCACGTCACCGATGGCGTAGTTGTCACGCACATCGAGAATGTTGTCTTGCGCTTGAGCGCCGAGGGCCACCGTCATAGCGGCGGCAGAGAAAAGAAGACGAAGGGTCATGATGTTCAACGGTTTTGGAGGCCTTTCAGCTCAAGTACGGCACTGAGTCGAACCATGCGGGGAGGACCCACAAAAACTTCGGCTCGTCCGCTGCCCCCTTCCAATCCATAGGGGTTGGGGGCGTATTGGGAGTTGTTGGTCGCGTCAGCGATGTACAGTTTATCAAAGACGTTGGTGACGCTCAATCGAATGCGCAGCAAGGCGTTGTCCGACACCTCAAATGCGGTACCTGCATTGATGTTGAGCAAATCGTAGGCGGGTGTGACCCATACATCTTTGGGGGCGCCACCGGTGATGACATCTCCTGGCGAGAAGTTGGCATAGTGCTGCCAGAACCAGGTGTTCCGGATGGAGATGTAGGTCCCGCGCTTGGGACGGTAGCTGATGGATGCGGAAATCTGACGTTGGGCAGCATCTCCCACTTTCACCCCATCGAGGTTCACCAAAGTGTCGGCTATGGCTCCATCAGAAAGTCGTGTAATGAAGTCATTGGTGGTGCTGTTGACCAAGTCGACGCGTTCGTTGCTGGTCCAGCGCCAGTTGCCGGCAGAGAAGACCCCTTGGACATCCAGTTTGTCGCTGATGTCGTAGGCAAAGTCCCATTCGATTCCCGAGTGGACCGCATCGGCATTGAGCAGGTTGTAACCCAAGTTCCGGTCCACATTCTCGATGATGTTGTTGCTTTCTGTGGCCCAGTCCACATCTTCAATCAAACGGTCATCCTCGGCCAACACCAGGAGGTCTTGGCGGCCCGCTGCATTGGAGGTGTCTGCATACACGGACAGGTTGGGGTCTTGCCACAGGTTGGAAACGCCATAAAACCGATTCACGGCCTTGTTTTCCCATCCTGTGCGATAGGCATTGATGTTGGATGCAAACCGCCCTTTGGCATACTTCAGACCCACTTCAACGGCCTTGACGTATTGGTTCTCGAAACCCTCAATGACGTTGTTGTTGATGTCGAAGACGGAGTTGAACAGAGGAGCCCGGTTCAAGTAACCCACATTGGTGTAGGCGTTCATCCACTCATTGATGTTGTAGCTGCCGCCCGCTTTGATGGTGGCACTGTTGAGCATTTGCCAGTCTGTAGAGTAGGTCTCAAGGCCGGGGTTGTCAGCTGTCAGAATTGTGCCGTCTGCCAAGGGGGCAGTGGACCAATCTGTATCCCCCAAAACGCGCCACTCGTCAGTGGACCTCACCTCGTAGGTGGTGCCATCGAGGGTGATCACGTTGGGACGGAAATAGTCAATGCCCCGGTAACCACTTTGGGCACCGCTCACATTCACAAAAGCCGAATAGTTGTACTTGTCAAGCTCCAACTGAAAGTAGGTGCCCGCCCAAGCCACCTGGCCATCGTCGTGGTAGTAATACTTGTCACCCTCCCGAAGCGGAGTGTCGAAGTCCGCATTCTGGTCACGACGGTCGTTGGGGGCATCGTAATAGTCGGCTCCAAACATGTCACCAATGGTTCGGTAGTGGCTACCAGTGTAATGACGCACATCGATACCCGTGCTGAAGTTGAGCTCTTTTGAAAGTTGAGTCGAGTAATTCG
>CALKHD010000044.1 GCA_938092195.1 uncultured Flavobacteriales bacterium
TGGAAGGGTAGGTCTTGTCGTCCTTGAGTTCGATGTTGTAGCGCGGCTGGTGCTCCTTGATCAAGCTGTTTTCGAGCAGGAGAGCATCCACCTCTGTTTCCACCACGATGAAGCGAACGTCAGCGATTTTTTGAACGAGAAGGCGGGTCTTGCCATTCTCGTAGGTCTTCTTGTTGAAGTAACTCGCCACCCGTTTTTTGAGGCTCTTGGCCTTGCCGATGTACAGCAGCTTCCCTTCGGCATCATAGTGCTGGTAAACCCCAGGGCGGTCTGGCAGTCGCTGAAGAATGCGTTGGATGTGAGGTGAGGCTTCCACGGGGCAGAGAAGATGGGTGAAAGTTACCTTCGGCGTCAATGTCTGAACACATTCAGGGCCATGGCCCTTCGGTTGAGTTGATCACGGGTGCCACGGGCCTGGTTGGAATGTACCGATTGGCTTGGCGCTTAGAACGCGGGATGCCCACGGTGGCGCTGCGAAGGGAGGGAAGCAACGTGGAGCGGACCCGGGTTTTTCTTCAGGACAAACTGGGGTCAAAATTTGCGGAGGCGTGGCGCACTTTGGAGTGGAGAGAGGCTGACTTGAGCGACCCCTTGGCCTTGGAAGAGGCCATGGAAGGTTGCGAGCGGGTTTTTCACGCGGCCGGTCGGGTGAGTTTCAAGCCCGGAGATGAAGCGGCATTGAAGACGGTCAATGAGAAGGGCACGGCCAACGTGGTCAATGCTGCACTGGCTTCAGGGGTGAAACGATTGATTCACATGTCCAGCGTGGCGGCATTGGGCAGATCTCATGTTGGAGAAGGGGCGGTCGACTTGACGGTGACCGAGGGCTCGGATTGGGCAGACGGAGCAGGGGCCTCCCCGTATGGCGTGAGCAAGCATGCCGCAGAAATGCAGGCTTGGCGTGGCATGGCCGAAGGGCTGGACTTGATTGTGGTCAACCCCACCATCATTCTGGGCGATGCGCGGTACGAGGAGAGCTCGGGGATGGTGTACCGAAGGGCGGCCCAAGGGCGCAAATACCACCCTGCAGGCGGCAATGGTTTTGTGGGGGCAGAGGATTTGATTGCGGTTTGTTCTGCGCTGGACGCGGCTGCAGATGCGGGTCAAAAAGGCATCCTTGGCGAACGGTTTGTGGTCAGTTCTGAGAACGTTACCTACCGGGATTTAATGGGTTGGGTCGCAGAAGGAATGGGGGTGGAGCCGCCATCCAAGGTGCTGGAAAACTGGATGCTTGAATTGGGGTGGAGATTGGCCAGGGTTTGGTCTGTGTTGTCGAGAAAGCCTCCCATCCTCACCAAGGATTTGGCGCGAAACACCCGACGTCAACACCGATACGACACATCAAAATTGCGCAGTGCGCTTCCAGAGTTTGCGTTTACGCCCATTCGGGAAGTGGTGAAGGAGTCCACTTCGAGCCTCTCGTGAGCCTCAGTTCCACTCGCTGGTTCTGGCCAATGAGTCCAAGTGAGATTGGACCTCTTCGAGCAGGCCAGGAAGGGCTTCGGGTTGATTGTACCACCAATCATAGGTGGCCATAAAGGCGGAGTCTGTGACCCCGGCTTCCTTCAAAATTCTCTCCCGGTGAAGGGCCCGACTGCGTTGCCGGTCGCCTTTGAGCATGTGTTGTCGATGCGCCGCTTCGAGAAGCTGAAGCTGAGCGTGAATTTGTACAAACTGCGGCCGGGCGACCATGTCCTTGGGCGATTCGGGAATGTCGAGCTTGGCCCTTGAATCACAGCCTGAAAAAAACGCTGTGGCCAGGACCATGAAGAGCACACTGCCCCTCATCTGTCAAAAGTCAAGCGCTGACCTGCCGGAGACTGACCGTCTTCCGGTTCTAATATGTTCTCGCCGTCCCACACTTGAATGCCGTTGACCCAAGTTCCCGCCACTTGAGCGGAAAAGGTGTCTCCCATAAAAGGGGACCATCCACATTTGCTCAAGATGCCTTCTGGTCCCACGGTCCATGTCGATGCGGGGTTCACCAAAACGAAGTCGGCAGCGTAACCGGGCCTTAAGAAGCCACGGTTGGGGATGTTGAACAGTTCGGCAACCCGATGGGCGGTCAAACGGGGAATGTCGGTGAGGTTGAGCCACCCCTGTGAAACTCCTTCATACAAGGCCGACAAGTTGTGCTGAACCAACGGCCCTCCAGAGGGGGCGCTCCAATAGGAGTTGGCCTTTTCCGAAGCCGTGTGCGGTGCGTGATCGGTGGCCAAAACATCAATGGCGCCTCCGGGCTTCAATGCCTCGCGAATGGCAGCGCGGTCTTCGGCCGTTTTGACCGCGGGGTTCCATTTGATGTGGGAGCCTCGTTGGGCGTAGTCAGCGTCGGTGAACCAAAGGTGATGGGTGCAAGCCTCGGCCGTGATGCGCTTTTCGGACAAGGGCATGGCACCGTTGAACAGCGACAATTCGCGCGCTGTGGAAATGTGAAGAACGTGAAGCCGAGCCCCTGTTTTGGCGGCCAGTTCTACTGCGCGAGATGAACTTCTGTAGCAGGCCTCAGCACTTCGAATCAAGGGGTGTTGCCCCATGGGCACCTCTTCCCCAAACTGCTCCCGAGCGGCAGCGGCATTGGCTCTGATTGTTGCTTCGTCCTCGCAATGCGTGGCGATCAGCATTGGACACTCCTTGAAGATGCCTTCGAGCACAGTGGCGTCGTCAACGAGCATGTCTCCGGTGGAACTGCCCATGAAAACCTTCACGCCACAAACCCGCTTGGGGTCGGTTTTGAGCACTTCATCCAAGTTGCCATTGGAGGCGCCCATGAAGAAGCTGTAATTGGCTGGACTGACTTGCTCTGCGCGGTCGTACTTCTCTTGGAGCAAGCCCTGCGTCAGGGATTGCGGCACGGTGTTCGGCATTTCCATGAAGGAGGTGATGCCACCGGCAACGGCTGCGCGCGATTCGGTTGCGATTTCTGCCTTGTGGGTCAATCCCGGTTCCCTAAAGTGAACTTGATCGTCGATCAGTCCAGGAAGCAGGTGCAGGCCGTCACAGTTGTGAAGCGTGGCTGAGCGAGCGGCAGAAGCAATGGCCGGGTTGGAATGGGCCTTGAGGTCGGGACCGACGGCTTGAATTGTGCCGCCTTCAACGAGAAGGTCACCGGTTTCAATCTGGCCTTCATGCACCAAGGTGGCGCCTGCGAAAAGGTGGCTCATGCTTTTGCGGTTCCTTCCGCTGGCCGAATGTCAAAGCGCCGCATTTGCAGCACGCCCACAAAGGCTTCCCGGAAAATGTTCAGGCTCATTTTGGAGGTTCCCAGTTCGCGATCAACGAATGTGATGGGCACTTCTACGATGGAGAATCCGAGCTTTTTGGCGTTGTATTTCATCTCGATTTGAAACGCGTATCCAATGAAATGAATGGCGTCCAATCGAATGGTCTGTAATGTTTTCGCTTGGTAGCACTTAAACCCTGCGGTGGGGTCTTTGACGCCCAAGCCAAGGACGGTGTTCACGTAAAGTGAAGCGCCATAGCTCATGGCAATGCGGTGCCAGGGCCAATTGGAAACTGCGCCACCCTTGGTGTAGCGAGATCCCACGGCCACACCCGCTCCATCCATGCACGCTTCTCTGAGGCGTTCCAGATCCTTGGGGTTGTGGCTAAAGTCGGCGTCCATTTCGAACAGGTAGGCGTATCCCTTGGAGAGACCCCACTTGAATCCAGCGATGTAAGCCGTTCCCAAACCCAGCTTACCCGACCGTTCCAGCAGGTGAATTCGGTTGGGATAAGCGGCTTGGGCTTCTCTTACCAAATCTCCCGTTCCATCCGGAGAACCATCGTCCACTACCAAAACGTCAAAGGCCTCACCCCTCGAAGGGCTCAGCGACATCACGGTGTCCAACATGTTGGAGATGTTCTCCTTTTCGTTGTAGGTGGGTATGATGACAAGGCTGTCTGACACGGTCTGGGGATTAGAGGGTCATTCTGAGCAAGTTGAGCTCTTCGCGGTCCAGCAAGCGCCAATGTCCACGTGGAAGGTCACGCTTGGTCAAGGGACCCAAGATGGTGCGGTCAATGCGCTCCACATCATAGCCCAGATGTTCGAGCATTTTGGCCAATGCCTTGGGCCTGTTGGAGTGCATTTCTACCCCAATTTCTTTTGGGCTCTTGCTCTCGTCTACAAATTCTGCGGAAGAAGCTTTGATGTACCCCGACTCGGTTTCCACCCCTTCAGTCATGGCCACCAAATGCTCGGAGCGCATTTTTTGACGGAGGGTCACATGAAACAGCTGGCGAATTTTGGTTCCGTGGGCGCGCAGGCGCTCCGACATTTCCGGATCGTTGGTGAACAGGAGCAGGCCGGTGTCCATTCGCTCCATCTTGTCGACGGGAAAGAGCACCTCTCGGGTGGCATTTTTGACCAAGTCCATCACGGTCCGCCTTCCTTGCTTGTCCCCCGCCGTCCCCAAGAAGTTCTTGGGCTTGTTGAGCAGCAGGTAGTGCTTTTTTTCTGGCTTGATGCGCTGGCCTTCCACAACCACCTCATCGGTGGCGTGGACTTTCGAGCCCAGTGCGGTGACCACCTCTCCGTTGACGGTGACGGCACCGGCGGTGATCAAAAGATCGGCTTGACGCCTCACACAAACCCCCGAGTTGGCAATGAATTTGTTCAGCCTGAGGGGTGCATCGAGGTCTTTTAATGGAGGGCGCTTCTTGGGCTTTTGCGGACGGCCTCCGGGTCTCCTGTCGTTGCCCCCTCCTTTTCCAAACGGATTGTCTTTGCCGTGTGGCTTGCCTTTTCCGCGGGTTGGACGCGAATCTTCTTTGGGCTTGTCTGACAGCGATTTGCGCGTGCCGAAGCCCCGCTTTTCGGGTTCAGACCCTTCAGACTTGCGCCGGCTTGGATTTTCCGAGCGGCCAGTGCGCTGAGGCTTGCGGGAACGGGGACTGTCGGACATGGATTCAAAGGGTCACCGGCGAAGATACGCAGGGTGTTCAGCGAGAAGGTGAGATTTGGATTCGCTCATCGGAACCTGTGCCGCCTTTTCGTCCAAACGTGTAGGCGAGAGTGACGCCTTTTTCGAGAAAAGTCATGGCGTGTCGGGCAGAGCTTGCATCTAGCAAAAGGGCCTCTGTGCCTTCTGCAATGGGGGTTTCTCCACTCAAGTCGCGAGAGGCCAAGAATCGGCTGTTTGAGATGTTGATTCCACCGGCTTGAATGCGTCCCATTGCGCGCAAACGTCCCCATTGGAGCCAAAGGCCTGTGCTGGCACTGACGCCCCAGCCACTGATGTGCCAATAATGCTTGGTTCGAACGCCTTCCCAGCGCACATCTGTGGCGCAGAGTACCATCCCCAAACTGGCTGCCGTTTGAATTCCCCAACGGAACTTCTGATTGGCGGTGTCCCAGGTTTGCCGGGTGCGGGCTGCCTTTCCAAAAGTCCAATCTCGTTCTGCGGCCAACCGAATGAAGTTCATGCCGTCGGAGTGCTCAAAGTTGTAATCGCGCCATGCCCAGTCAAAGGGAGCTTGATCATAGGTCGAACCTTGGATGTTTCCGCTGACAGAATGAATGCCATGGGGAACCTTGTATTTCAGGTGGTCCCAACCCGCGCTGACCCAGAGAGCTCCGGGGTACGTTGAGCATTCTTTGATGCGCCGGCCAATTCGTGCATTGAACTGAGGAATGGTGAATGCCGCTGGATTCAAGTGAACTTTGGGGTCGAAAGGCGCTGGCATGTCCGTGGCCTTTAAGTCGTGAAAAGTCAGGTCGATGCCTGGACCGATCAGGCGCAGCTGTGTCCGGCCATATTCCGCCCTGTGGTACCCCCAATGGACATACCACTTGCCCTGCCCTTTTGGAGCCTCTACCCATCCGATGGCGTTTCCTGTGGCGCGGCTGCCAAACTGGGCGTGGGACGCCGAGGGGAACAAAAGCAGGCCCAGCAACAAAGTGAGTGTGGCGTGCCGGACCATGGAGGTCAAACGGCGGGGACAAAAGAAAAGCGGACAACCGTGCATATGGGTGCGAAAGTAGGGTGGGCGCGTGGCCATTCGATGGACTTTGGCCCCCATGGAATCACACACACAAACCTTGGGCCGATGGGGAGAAGAGGTGGCGCTCAAGCACGTCATGAATTTGGGGTGGGAGGTGTTGGCCCGCAATTGGCGTGTGGGACGGCTGGAGGTGGACTTGGTGGTTCGCGATGGCCCATGGCTGGTGTTGGTAGAGGTGAAGACGCGAACAGAGCCGGTTCAAGCCAGTTGGCATCGCATGGTGTCTGCTGCTCAACAGCAAAGGTTGATTCGCGCAGCGCGTGCCTTTCTTATGAGGCATCCAGCCCAGCACCTCGAGGTTCGTTTTGATGTGATTGCGGTGTTGAAGAACCGCTATGGACATCGGGTCTTTCACACCGAACAGGCTTTCTACCCCTTGTTGCCAGGTCGGTGAAACGCACGGCTCGATGTGGGGATTGTTCTTGAGGGCCATGCGAAACGGGTGCTTTGGTGCGTTCATTCGTAGCATGGAACAGCGTTCTACTTACCTCATCATCATTGCCGCATTGGTCCTGACTGCAGGATATCTCGGTTATCAGGTTTCTGAGCAAGGGGCCACCATCGACAATCAGTCTGGTGAAATCATGTCTGGCAATTTGGAGCGCGAGGCCATGGAGCTCGATTTGCAGCGCTTGCGTTTCAGTTATGACACGCTGCAGACAGAAAACTCGCTCATGATGGCTGAGATGTCTGCGCAACGCAGTGAAATCGAGGGCTTGATTAAGAAGGTTCGCGACCGCAATTACAGCGTGTCCAAACTCAAAAAAGAGTCCAATACGCTCAGGCGAATCATGCAGGGCTATGTGGTGACCATCGACTCGCTCAACCAAGCCAACATCGCTTTGCAACAGGAGAGAGACGACATGGCCGATCAAGTGGTGCAAGTCGAGGAACGGAATGCCGATTTGCAGCGCCGCCAAGAAAACATGGAAGGCATCATTGAGGCGGGAAGGGTGCTTCAAGCCTTGGACCTGATGCCCATGGCCATCCGTGTAGCGAGCACGGGTTCACAAAGGGAAACCAAGAGGGCCAAGCGAGCTGAAATGATCAAGACCTGCTTCACCCTCATGGAAAACCGCATTGCGGAGAAGGGCCAAAGGGCTTTGTTTTTGGAAGTGGTGGACCCGAACGGACGCCTTCTTCCGCCCGGAGACCGAAGCCCTGTGGCCATGCCAAATGGCGAACCAGCTTCTGCCTCTCGCATGCTGGATTACAATGGGGAGCGCATGGAGGCGTGCATCTTCTTCACGGCAGCCGAGCCATTCGTGGAAGGCGTGTACACGGTGCATTTGGTCGACGACGGGCAGCGCATCGCCACCACAGACCTCATCTTGAGGTGATCAGCGAATCAATGTGACTTTGCCCGTGCGGCGCTCTCTGCCTTTGCTGGTTGGGAAGTGAACCACCCATGTGAAGACCCCGGTTTGAGCGAGGTGTTGACCTTGGCCAACGCCATTCACCACAGAGGAAACGCCCGGCCCACCCACGCCACCTGTCCAATACGCCCTTGGGTCTTCTGAGGCCCAAATGCAAGCCCCCCATCGGTCCCAAACTTCAACGCGGTACCCGGGAAGAATGGTGGCGTCAGGTTGCCCTTGCAGGTATGTGCCTGTCCCATTCAACCAATGGCCCTCTGGTCGCCACCCATCGTTCACTCCATCTCCGTCGGGGGTGAAAGCCGAAGGCACGTAAAGGGGGTAGTTGAATTCAACCTCGACCACATCGGCAGACCGACACCCATGGATGTCGATGACGTGCAGGGTGAACGTCCCGTTTTCTTGCAGGACCACCTCTGGAATGAGGCAGTTTGAGCAAGACAGAGGGCCTTCAGGCGTCCACCAAATGGAGTCCAGCTCATCGCTTTGAACCGACCCATAAAGGAAGGTCGCCTCCAGCCAATCTTGTCGCTGATCCGGCCCGGCCTCGACCTCTGGACTGGGCCAGGTGTTCACGGTCACCTCGGCAGACGCCACGCACCCATCGGCGTTGGTCACGTAAACGGTAAAGGTTTGCGGGGTTTCAGTGACGACTGTGGTTTGCGCAGCTGACGGGTTGGTGACCAGGCTTCCGGGGACCCATTGATAGGCGCTTCCTCCGGATGCAGAAACGGGGAAGGGCTCCCCAGCGCACACCTGCCCACCGGGGTCAGCAAAGGCCTCGGGCACGATCAGTTCAACGGTGACCTCATCGGTTCCTTCGCCGCACAAATTGGAGATGGTGACCGAGTAAGTGGTGGTCTCTGTGGGGGCCGCCACAGGGGTCTGACTGGCGGGGTTGTTGAGCCCGATGGTGGGGCTCCAAATCCAAGTGTTGCCGTCGTCGGCATTGAGGACGGTGGATTGACCAATGCACAGGGGAACGTTGGGGTAGATGCTGTCGCCAGGGGCAGCGGGGACCACATCAACGGTGATGTCATGGTTGCGTTCGCACCCCTCTGCTGTGGTGATGACAACAGAGTATGTGGTCGTCATTGCGGGCGTGGCCAAGGGGCTGGATGAGGTGGGGTCGGACAGGCCAGCTGTGGGGCTCCAAGCGTAGCTCCAGCTGGGGGCATCCGGGATGGGGCTGGTGACGGAAAGCTCAGTGCCGTCTCCCAAGCAGATTTGGGTGTCTTCACTGGGCGAGGTTTCCATGTTCACCACCTCGACTGTGATCTCCTCCGTGTTGGTGCCACACAGGGTTTCATCGGTCAAGGCATAGGTGGTGGTGGTGGTGGGTTCAGCTGTTGGGGTGGCCGAGTTTAGGTCACTTAAGCTGTTGGAGAATGCCCAAGAAAGGGTGCCATTGCCAGAGCCAACGAGCTCTACAGACTCCCCTGCGCAAATGGGATCAACAGGCTCAATGGTAGGTTCGGCTGCAGGTGCGATGGTGACAGCAACGTATGCGGTGTCGGCCTCAAGACAACCTGTGGTGTCTTGGGCAATCACCTCCACTTCAAACTCACCTGGGATGCCATACAGATGGAGAGGGGCCACTTCTTCGCTGAAGTTGGCATCGCCAAAGTCCCAGATGAAGGCTGCAGGTCCGTTGGTGTTGTTTTCGAATTGAACCTCATCTCCCTGGCAGAATTGATCGGGCCCGTCGATGGAGATGTTGGCGTTGAGCTTGCCCAATTCGAATTTGAAAACCCCCATGTTGCAGTTGGGGCTCGGGTTGTTGGGGCTCCAAGCATTGTCGGTTGAGGGGAAGTCATTCATCCCACCGCAACCGGCGCATACGGATTGATAGACGGTGCCATTTTGATCGAACCGAGATGAACCGCCATCGACGTGCTCGTTGGAGAAGGGACCTCCGAAATAGGTAGCATAAACCAAGTCCGCAGCGTCTGGGGCCAGCACGGCTAGATAAAAGTCGCTGCCGTCTGTTCCGCTTTGAAAGGGGCTGTCTGTGGTGGGCAACCCGAAGGTGGTGCTGCCTGCCACATCGGCGGTTCCGCCAGTGGCATTGGTCTGTCCTCCCCAACCGCTGATGTAGACCTGTTGGCAGTCGCTGACCAAAAAGGCGGTGGGGCTCAGGTCGATCCCCGGGCCTCCGGTTCCAATGGGGCTTTGCCACTCGATGTCGCTCAAGTCAGGGAGGAAGCAGGTGATGTATTGACCGCTGCCTGGGTTGGAATAGACATCGCCGATGGCGGTCATGCCTCCTCGGGCCTGCCCATATGCGTAAGGCCTTCCCGACTCATCCCTTTGAACGAAGTACACTTGGTCGTAATCGGCCAGGCCATGGTAGGTCCCAAATTGAACGGTAAGCGCGTCGGGACCCGCATTGAATTGTGCGATCCACCCATCGATGTTGCCGGCTGGGGCTGGCTGAATGCTGCCTCCAGGCAAGGGCAAATCAGCCGAAGACGTGCCTCCGCCCACCATCATTTCGAGGCTGCCAAAAGCGCCGAAGCTGGCGTCGGGCGCGACCTCAACACTGTAGGCGGCATCGTTGCCACTTCCACCAAATGTGCGCCCGCAAAGCAGGGTGGTGAGGTCGGCGTCAAATCCGGCGACCAGCGCATCGTAGCCACCAGCATGGGCGGGGCTTCCCGGCATGTTCAGGTCTGGCGAAGTTGTGGTCGTAGCGATCCATACCGTGCCCGCTGGACCAATGTCCACTTGCCCCCTGTAGTTGTCCCCGAAATTGGCGCGCAGACCAGCGGCATTGTTGAGGCCGTCTGTTCCTGTTCCCCCGAAATAAGTGGCGGCTTCCAGCGTGAAGTCTTGGGCGTTGAAGCTGGCCAAGTATGCATCCACACCGTTGGGTTGGGTGTCCACTCCATAGACGGTGACGTCGGTGGCTGGGCCTGCTGCTAAATTGGATTGGTGGGCGTTGGCTGTGGAAGGAAAATCACTGGACCCAGTGGTCCCAAAGAGCACGATGCGTCCCCAGGTTTCATTGTATGCGAGGCTGTGCGGAATGTCGGCGTGCTGCCCCCCCAAATAGGTGCTGTACAACAAGCTGCTGCCGTCGTCACTGAACACGGTGAGGGCCGTGTGGCTGATTCCGTCCTCGAAAACCCCCATGAACTCTTGCACGGCATCTGCGGTGGTGGGGTACCCAGGGGCAAAGGCAACTGCCCCTCCGACCAAGGAGCCACCAGGTCCATTGCTGGCGGTGGTTCCAAAGTTGTCTCCTGTCGATCCCGCATAGGTTGAAAAGGTGATTTCTGGGTCCAGCACCAACGGCAGGGTTGGGTCGTGTTCACCCAAGGCCAAGGCGACTGTGTTTCCCCGCACTTGATAGCGACAAGGCACTGTTTTCATGGCACCTTCAGTGGAGAGCTGATAAGCAAATGGCGGCGCAAGCTGGGCGTTGAAACCCGGTCCTTTATGCAGAGGGTGGATGAGGTCCAAACCGCCATCGGACCTCACTTTGGGGTGTACCCCAGCATATTCCCATGCGACCACGGTGGGGTCGGCTCCTGGAGAAACGGTGAGTTCAAATTTGGCATTTCCAGAGCGTGTGCCGCGCCAACGAAGGGCGATTCCAGGCCAAAGGTTTTGGGTTTCGATGCGCTTGGCTGGCTGCACGTTTTCGGCCCATTGGGTGGCATCATTGGAGAGGTAGAAATGAATCCGATCTTGTTCGGTTTCGAACGCCGACCAACTTGAAGGCTCGCTCGGAGATGCTTGAAGCCATTTGGCTTGCCACATCACCCCGCGTTTGGAACCGGTGTGGTGATCGCCTTCTTCGGAAGGGGCCCATTGCCAGCTGGTCCAGCCATCGGATTCGACTTGAACACCGCCACTGATCACCTCTGCGCGATGGTGGACATGGGCTGGCCATTGTCCTTTGTTGGGCACAAATCGGACCTGGGCCGACAGGGTTGTGGCCAACAGCAGAAATATGGATGTGACCAAGCGCACCATGTGTTGAACAAGTTCGGGAAGCTTTTCGTTGCCCCAACGGGCAAATCGGGAGATCAATGAATGCGATCGGCGAGGATGCGCATTTCAATGGAGGGTGCGATGCGCTCGTGAAGAATGCGGTAAACACACTCTGCAACAGGCATGGGGACGTCAAACTTCTGGTTGATCACATGGATGCCCAGAGCTGCGGGATAGCCTTCGGCCACCATGTCCATTTCGACCAAGGCACCTTGAACGCGATAGCCCTTGCCGACCATGGTTCCCAAGGTTCGGTTTCGGCTGTGCGGGGAGTAAGCGGTGACCAGCAAGTCTCCGAGATAGGCCGACGCGCTGACATCTCGTGACGTTTCGTTGACGGCATTCAGAAAACGCCCCGTCTCTTTCAGCGCATTGGAGATCAAAACGGCGATGAAGTTGTCCCCCAGTCCCATGCCGTGAGCGATTCCAGCCGCAACGGCATAGATGTTTTTGAGGACTGCAGCGAGCTCGATCCCAAAAATGTCGTCGGTGGTGTGGGTCCTCAGCCAGGGACTGCTCAATCGATCGGCCATGACCTTGGCGAAGTGTTCGTTGGAGCAAGCCAAGGTGAGGTATGTCCAATTCTCTCGGGCCACCTCTTCTGCGTGGCTGGGTCCTGCAATCAAACCGATGCGGCCATAAGGGACCCCCAACTCTTTGTGGAGGTAGCGCGCGGGAATGTGATGCTCATCGGTCACCAGCCCCTTCACTGCGTTGAACACGATTTTTTTGTTCAACCCCGTGACCTTGTTGCCGCGAAGTGCATCGTCGAGGTACGCGCTTGGAACAGCCAAAATCAAGACGTCGCTTTGGTCCACGACAGCTTGAATGTCTGTGGTCATGTTCAGCCGTTCCACTGGCAGAGACAGGCTTCTTAGATAGAGGGGGTTGTGTCCTGTTTTGGCAATGTGGTCCAGGGAGGTTTCGCGCCGAACCCACCAGTTGACGGGGTGTTCCGACGCAATTTCATCCCGAGCAAACAACAGGGCGAGGGCGGTTGCCCAGCTTCCACTTCCGATGATGCCAATGCGCTCTGTGGGTGGGGCTTGAACGGCCATGGCCACAAGGTACGCAGGTGCGCTTGTAAGGCCTATTTTTGCGGGCTCAGGGGTGCAATGTTCACCCCCCATCAAACCCTCGACCCCTTTTGATATGGCCCAACAGGACGACCACCTGAAGCGCGTGATTGGACACGCCAAGGAATACGGCTTTGTGTTCCCCTCCAGTGACATCTACGACGGATTGAGCGCGGCATACGATTATGGCCAGCTCGGGGTAGAGCTGAAGAACAACATCAAGTCTTATTGGTGGACCGCCATGGTTCGCATGCATGAAAACATTGTGGGCTTGGACGCCAGCATTTTCATGCACCCCACCACATGGAAGGCTTCGGGACATGTGGATGCGTTCAACGACCCACTGATCGACAACAAAGACAGCAAGAAGCGCTACCGAGCCGACGTCCTGATTGAGGACCACATTGGCAAGATTGAAGCCAAAATTGCCAAGGATGTGGCCAAGGCTTCCAAGAAGTTTGGCGACGCTTTTGATGAGGCTCAATTCCGGGAGACCAACGGGAATTGCGTCCGTCGGCAAGCGGAAATCGACGGCATCAATGAGCGGTTCAAGACGGCCATGAACGCGGAAGACCTGGACGCGGTCAAGCAATTGATTGTGGACTTGGGCATCAAGGACCCTGAGACGGGGTCCGCCAACTGGACGGACGTGAGACAGTTCAACCTCATGTTCAAGACAGAGCTGGGCGCTGTGAGCGGGGACGCGGGTGTGATTTACCTGCGCCCGGAGACGGCCCAGGGCATCTTCGTCAACTTCTTGAACGTTCAGAAATCCGGTCGGATGAAGTTGCCTTTTGGAATCGCCCAGATTGGAAAGGCATTTCGAAATGAGATCATCGCCCGCCAGTTCATCTTTCGCATGCGGGAGTTTGAGCAAATGGAGATGCAATTCTTTGTCCCTCCCGGCGACCAAGGAAAGTGGTACGAATACTGGAAAGAGGCCCGCATTCAGTGGCACAAATCTTTGGGGTTGGGCGATGGCTCATACCGTTTCCATGATCACATTAAAATGGCGCACTATGCAGATGCAGCGTGTGACATCGAGTTCAATTTCCCCATGGGATTCAAGGAGCTGGAGGGCATTCACAGCCGCACAGACTTTGACCTGAACGCACACGAAGAGCACAGTGGCAGAAAGCTTCGCTACTACGACCCCGAGAGAGAGGAAAGCTATGTGCCTTACGTCATCGAAACCTCCATTGGCTTGGACCGCATGTTCTTGGCGGTTTTGTCCAGTGCATTGAGGAATGAGACCCTGGCAGATGGCTCCGAGAGGGTGGTGATGAGCATTCCACCCGCGTTGGCCCCCGTGAAGGTGGCCGTGCTCCCCCTCTTGAAAAAAGACGGGCTGCCAGAAAAGGCGCGTGAAGTGATGGACCGACTGAAGTTGGATCACAGCGTTCAGTACGACGAGAAGGATGCCATCGGCCGCCGGTACCGCAGGCAGGACGCCATTGGCACCCCTCTTTGTATCACCATTGACCATGACACGCTGGACGACCAGGCCGTGACTTTGCGCGACCGCGATACCATGGAACAAATTCGTGTGCCCATCACCGAGCTTTCGTCCCGCGTGGCGGAGCGCGTGGGTTGGTCCACCCTCTTCTCCTGACCCCATCCCATTCAGAATAATGGCTTTTCAAGACCTCAACTTTGACGGTGTCCGCGCTTTGATCCGCGTGGATTTTAATGTCCCCATGACCCAGCTTGCCGACGACGGCAGCCGAGAGGTCACCGACGATACGCGCATTCG
>CALKHD010000045.1 GCA_938092195.1 uncultured Flavobacteriales bacterium
GGGTGAAAAAGCGTAAATTGCTATCCTGCTCAGAGGTTGGTTTACAAATTCCCTGCTGAATTTGTGGGGCATAAGGTGCCATGAATTTGGCTTGTTCAGGTACTTTTAAGGAGTCACCGAAGTACGCGGCATTGCTTGAAAAAAGGTTGTAATGGTACTGAATGAAAAGAATTATGCCAGTGGAAACGCTGCCTTAGAAAAGCGATTCGAATGGACTTGCGCATTCGTGAAGACCCATGTTCCAGATGGAGGCAAGATTTTGGACTTGGGTGTGCCCAATCCGATGTCCAAAAAGCTGATTGAAAGAGGATATATCGTCGAGAACGCTTTTTCAGATGATCTTGATTTTGGTTGTGACGCGGTAAAACAAAAGGGTTTCGATGTTTTCACTTCTTTCGAGGTGTTTGAGCACATGGTGAACCCCCTTCCATTGCTTCAGGCCGTTGAGGCGCCCGTGTTGGTTGCTTCAGTGCCCGTTGCATTGTGGTTCTCCCGGGCTTATCGAGGCAACTTAGAAGAGGATCCTTTCGATGAACATTACCACGAGTTTGAACCCTGGCAGTTTGATTTGCTTCTGCGCAAGAGCGGGTGGACCATTACCCATCGCGAAAAGCACACCTCTTACAGTCCTTGGCCCAACGGGATCCGGCCTTTTTTAAGGCGGTTTTATCCCCGCTATTATCTCATTCGAGCAGAAAGAACAGTCAGGTGACGAAAAAAAGACATGTTTTAATGCTGCTTGACGCGGCATACCCGAGTGACATTCGGGTGGAAAAAGAGGCCAATGCATTGATCGGTGCTGGGTTCGAAGTGACCCTGTTCTGCGCGCGAAGAATCGGGGAGGCGATTCATGAAGACGTAGGAGGGCTCAATGTGGTCCGCATGAGCATACCATCGGCGAATGACCAGTTCAACAAAAAAGGCTGGCACGATATTTTTGGAGCGATTGACTTTTTCTTTCGAGATGTGTTTCGGGAGGCTAAAAAATGGTCAGAAGGAATGACAATCGATGTTGTTCACGTCCACGATCTTCCACTGGCCAAGACCGCATTAAAACTGGCCCGCGAACTCAATGTGCCCTGTGTTCTCGACTTGCACGAGAATTATGCGGACGGTTTGGCCACATGGACCCATTGGCAATCCAATCCCCTCAAGAGGCTGAAGAATCGAATCTTCTTTCACCCAAACCGTTGGCTGAAATATGAACGTCGCATGGTCCGAGCTGTTGATTTTGTCATCGTCTCGGTACTCGAAATGCAGGAAAGGCTGCTGCGAGAGTGCGAAATATCGGAGGCAAAAACCCTTTTGGTGTCCAACACGGAATACAGGGGGTTTCATGACCGGTACCCGAGCCTTTCAAAAAAAGAAGTGTTGCCTGAAGAACACTTCAACATTACCTACATAGGGGGCATAGGACCTCATCGTGGCGTAGATACCGCCATCCGTGCGATGGAATATGTCCGAGAGGAGATTCCTCATGCGAGATTGAACATCATCGGTCCCGGAAGCCCATCTGTATTAAAAGCACTGTCAGAAATCGTCGATGCCCTCCAATTGGATCAATGGGTCAAGTTCTATGGCAAAGTGCCTTTTGATCAAGTGTCCAGTTACATGATGCATTCCGATGTGAACATCATCCCCCACAACAGCAACCGGCAAACGGAAGCTGCCATCCCTCACAAACTGTTCCAATCCATGTTGAGTGGCAGGCCGACTTTGGTGAGCAGTTGTGCACCGTTGCGGCGTGTGGTCAAAAGCTGTGACGGGGGCTGGGTTTTTGACGCCGATAACCCGAAAGCGTGCGCTCAGCAAGTGGTGAGCATCTACAATGCAAAGGGTGATGAAATGATGCGCGTTGAGCGGGCGAAGAAAGCCTCGTCTGGACCTTTGAGTTGGGAAGCCACAGGGGAGCATTTGTCAGGATTTTATCAAAAGCTGCAATCATGAGAATTCTCATTTCTGTTGGAACACGCCCGAATTTCATCAAAGTGACTCGCTTCAAGGCGGTGGCTGCAGCATTGGGCTTGGATTTATCCATCGTCCATACTGGTCAGCACTATGATGACAACATGGCCAAAGTGTTTTTTGATCAGTTTGACTTGAGGCCCGATCGATTGATTTCCTTAAAGGCGAAAGGTCCGTCTGCTCAAATTGGTGAAATGATCATGGGGCTGACAGACGTGATTGCAGACGTGAAGCCTGACGTCTTGCTGACACCAGGAGACGTCAATTCAACCCTTGCCGCCGCCATTGCTGCGAACAAAACGGGCACTCCTTTGGCCCATTTAGAAAGTGGATTGCGGTCGCATGATCGAACCATGCCAGAAGAGATCAATCGGATTTTGGTGGACGAAATATCGGATCATCTTTTTGTGACTGAAAAGAGTGGGTTACACAACCTCGCTGATGTCGTGGATGGAGCGAAACGGATTCATTTCGTGGGGAACACCATGATTGACACTCTGGTGGCTTTCCAGCCTCAGATTCAAGCTTCTTCGATCCTCTCTGAATGTCAATTGGAGGAAGGGAAATTTGTCCTCATGACCATGCATAGGCCGGCAACGGTTGATCACTTAGAAGGACTTCAATTGATCATCGATGTCTTGGGTTTGTGCGCGCCTAGAAAAGTATTGTTCCCAATGCACCCCAGGACATTGGCGCGTTTTGAGGAGTTTGGGCTCAAGTCAGCTTTGATGGACGTGAGCCATCTCGTTTTGACAGAACCCTTGGGGTATTTCGCTTTTCAGAGGTTGGTTGAGAGTGCCGAATTCATCTTGACAGATTCAGGGGGAATTCAAGAAGAGTCAACCTTCAAGCAGGTTCCTTGCATCACAGTAAGACCCAATACTGAAAGGCCCATTACCTGTGAAATCGGTACCAATGTCCTTGTGGAGTCGAAGTTGGATTCCATCTCAAAGGCCATTCAAGAGATGGATTGTTCCGACGCGAAAATTCCTGATTTGTGGGATGGACATTCTACCGAAAGGGTGCTTGAGGTTTTCGCATGATTCCATAAAACCGCACATCTGAAATGCCCAGAAGGCGGGTCGGACTCCTGAATGGAGCAGTCGACTGGCCAGCGAAAGAGATGGATTCGCGCAGAGGCTACTTTGGAAAATTGTATCCTTGAAGCCTGTTGCAGATGGCATCAAAAAAGATTCTTCTCATTACCTACTACTGGCCGCCATCTGGAGGGCCAGGCGTTCAGCGTTGGTTAAAGATGACCAAGTATTTGGCGCAATGGGGATGCGACATCACCGTGCTCACGGTGAAGGAAGAACATGCCAGTTATCCCCATTTGGATCTTTCGCTGAAAGACGATGTTCACGGTGACATTCGCGTCGTCCGCACCTCGGCATTCAATCCCTACAAATTGTTCGGCAAAGGCGGGGGGCAGAGTGCGCTCGCGGTCTCCAAACCAGAGGGGCAGAAATCGGAGAAGTCCAGTTTTCAATGGCTTCCATTTTTGCGCAGTCATATTTTTATTCCCGATCCGCGGAAAGGCTGGAACCGGGCGGCCTTGGCTCGTGCCAGAGGGCTCATGAAAGAGGAGAGGTTCGATGCCGTGGTGACTTCAAGTCCACCGCACTCAACCCAATTGATTGGTTATGAATTGAAAAAGGAGTTTAATGTCCCTTGGATCATGGATTTACGGGACCCATGGACAGACATTTTCTATTATTCCAAATTGGGGCACTCCAAATGGTCTGCGGCCATCGATCGAAAGTTGGAGATGAAGTGTTTGCGCCAGGCGGACAAAGTGATGGTCGTTGGGAGCCAGCTCAAGCGACTTGTGGAGGAGAAGTTGTCGATTGAGTCCGAGAACTCAGCCAGTCCCGTACATGTAGTTTCCAACGGGTACGATGAAGCTGATTTCAACAACATCGAGTTCAGGGGGGCAAAGCGAGAAGGCTTCCATATCGCATACACTGGAACCCTCTCGGCATTCTATCGATACGGGGCCATGTTCGATGCGATTCGAGAATGTGCCACCATCCACCCAGGGTTGACTTGCACACTGTATGGTGCCATTCCCTCGGATGTGCAACAAGATTTGCTCGGGCATTTTGAGGGCATTCAGTTCTGCAGTGAAGTCAGTCACACCGAAATCAATGCCATTCAAAGTCAAGCGGACTTGTTGCTGCTGGTGATTCCAGATGTGCCCAATGATGGGCTCATCCTCACGGGTAAGTTGTTCGAGTACTTGAGAAGTGGTGTGCCCATCATGAGCCTTGGGCCAGTAGATGGGGACGCCGCATTCATTGTGTCGGAGTGTTCTGCGGGGCAAACGTTTAACCGCACACAGAAAGAGGACATGGTGTCCTTCTTGTTGGCCCAAATTGAGGCCAAGGCCAAGGCCAATGGCGAAGGCTTGTCCCCTGAAGTGTCACAGAATGTAGCGGCATACTCCCGGGAGAATCTGGCCAAGGAAGTGCTGAAAATCTTGGGTTGAGCCTTTCGGGCTCAGTCCAGTGTCACCTCTTGATGAAGCGAAGCCGTGCCGGACTGTTCGACAGCATAAGGGTGTACATCCCAGTTGCGAGGTGTTCGATGTCCACAGCACCTTGGGTTAAATAAGTGTCGAGAACGCACTGTCCTTGGGCATTCCAGATTTCGATGGGGGTATCCGGCTGGACCCCTGTGACCTTCAGTTGGGTCTGCACAGGGTTGGGGTACAGCTGAATTTCCATGTCCGCGCTTTCTGGAGCGGCGATGCTGCTGGCGGTGCAGCCGATTCGACCCTCCATGTTGTGCTGACTCAAGGCCTCCCAAATGACTTCGTGAGACACAAAGTCCATGTTGCCAAAGGTGCCAGGCCAGTCGTGGTCTCCGCCATTGACCTTGTAGTGGAGCAGCTCGTGGCAACCGTCTGATGAGGTCCAAGTGTACAGTTCTGCCGAGCTGCCGTCGTTGGTGCTGATGTTGGGAACGTCGGTTACGACGGGAGCACTCTGCAAGCCATTGGCCTCAATCCAGAAGTCGTTGCACTCGTCGTTGCTGTGGTAGTAGAGGGTCCCTTCGTAGACAACGCCATCGTATGGGGATGCGAAGTCGTTGGTCCCCAGAATGGTCACCACAGGGGTGGGGTGAACAACGTTACACTCAGCAAAACTCTCCGCATACATGGTCCGAGCCGAGACGCCAATGCCTGTGATTTTGTGGTTCAACCGACAAGCCAAGTCAAAGCTGAAACCGCCACCGTTCGAATAGCCCATGGCGTAAACCCGTGTGGTATCGATGTTGTGGACTGTGGCCATTTTATCGATCAGGGCATCCACGAAATCAATGTCGCTGTGCGGGTTGGGATTGGTAAATGGGAGTGTCCCAGAAACCACCACCTGCCAATTGGTGGATCCGTCATCGTTGGGGTCGGGGATGGCTTCTGGATAAACCAATACAAAACCGTCCTGATCGGCGCGATCGCGCAGGTCCGCTATGTTGAGCTGGTCTTGTGCTTGGCCTCCGCCTCCATGAAAGCTCATAATAAGCGGCAAATTTTGGGTGTTGTCAAACCCTTCGGGGAGGTACTCCAAATACGTTCTGGAATCGCCGTCCACGTCGATGGTTTGGGTAGACAATTGCGCGTGAAGTGAGCCAAATCCCGTCAGAAGCGAGATCAAAAAACAGGCGGAAATCTGGAAGTTCATTGCCCCAAAATTAGGCGAAGGCTTCAATTGTTCGATGCACTCAGGATGAATTGACCTGAAACGAATGATCACCCCGACGGTCACATAATCTTGGCCGAGATTGTATTCTGAATGAACCCCCGGTCAGAAAATAAGCGGGGGGCCATCCATCCGTATTGATCACCACATCAAAGGTTCCATGAAACACATTTTTATTCTTCTGTTGACCGCCGTGCTCTGCACCGGTCTCTCTGCGCAGAATTCCACACTTACCCTGTACATCACCTCCTCCATTCCTGGGTCGACAGAATTGACTGTCTACGCAGTGCCTATGGGCTCAAATGACACCACCATCGTGGATGTCG